>JALFCJ010000140.1 GCA_022771185.1 Spirochaetales bacterium
ACCAAGGGAAGGATGGGGGCGAGTACAGGAAAGTGTACGAGAACCAGCCTGAGCTAGATTTTGGCGGATGAGCCAAAATCTAGACCAGATGATTAGCCAGAGGCTACGATACCTCGACCCTTGGGTCGAGGAGCGTCATTAAAAATGACGGCAAAAGAGCCGTCATAAAAGAGGGTAGTCTCTAGCGATTAGAGAATATCGTGCAGTGCAATGTCATATACGATAATAGAGTTTGGCTCTATGCCTTCTATGTTTCTTTCTCCGTAGAGCATCTCTGGAGGAACCCAGGTGCGTCCAGCCTGACCGACTCTTAAGGCCACGATTGAAGACTGAAGTGCTGTATCGATCTCCATAAGCCTAAGCTCTGCATAGTAGTCGGCATCTATTATTTCTAATTCCTCTGTGTCATAGTCCATTACATACATGTTGTAGTCTACAAGGACAGTATCATATTGAGTCGGGTGATCGCCGAGTTTATCGTCTTCATCAAGGATCATTAGCTCTATGCCGTTATCAAGAACGACGACGCCGTCTCTCTTTCCGTTCTCTTCTAAGAATGCTTTTGCCCTATCAGAGTTTGTCTCGCCTTTCTTTTCAATTTCTTTTAGGTATTCTTCATTGAGGTAAGTAATATAAGCGTTGATAGCGTTCTGTTCTCCCTCTATATCTAAAAGCCTCTCACTTTCTGTTAGAGAATCCAGACCTCCGATGATAAATGGCTCAGGAAGAATATCTACCTCTCCGTCGATGAGTTCTCTTATGATGGAGAATGTATAAGCATAGCTGAATGCTTCCTCCAGAGTAGAAGGCTTATCAAGGGTTAAGAGCTCAGAGATTGAGTCAGGTCTGTCTCCAGGAAGGAATGTTTTTCCTTCGTAGTAGTACTCTAAGACATACTGGTCGATTGTGGACTGTATCTTTCCCGACTCTACCAATACAGGAATAGGACTAAAGGATGCATCTATTACAGCACGGGCAAAGTATTTGGCGTTCAAAGAAATATTTTCGCTCTTTATATCATCAAGAGTCTTCAAGCCATAAGCATAGTTGAAGAGCGAGAAGAGATCAGAAGTATCTATAGGAGAGAAAGAGATAACCTCTTCTTTAGGCTCTATGATAGTAGGGGAGTCTGAAATAATGATATCTGTGGGAGCATCGGCACCACCAATAACTGTAACAGAGTTTGTCTCTTCTTCTGTTATAGAAGGGGTTGTGATATCTAGTGTTTCTACTTCCTTCGGTGTGTCTATAGTCTCCAGAGTATCTTTATATGGCTCTTCTACTTCAATAATAGGAGTAGTTTCTGCTTCTTCTGTTGGTTCAACTGTAGTTTCATCTTTCTTTTCGCTATCAAAAGGAATCTTAATTTCCATCTCCAAGCCAGGTGTGGTGCCGACGAGTGTTATCTCGCCTCCGATTTCCGCCCTAGGCTTATCGCCATTAGATGTGGCACAGGAAAACAGAATCAAAGAAAGAAAAACAGACAATAATACTAATAGAGATTTCTTCATCTTATCCCTCCAAAGAATAAACAAATTCCCCATACAAAAGGTAACACTAGAAAGTGGAAAATAGATGAAGAAGGGGAAGAGATTAAAAAAAGAAAGGGATAAGCATCTGCCTATCCCCAACTGAGTTTTCCTTAGTTCTTCTTGAGTGCATCTCTGATTTCTCTGAGAAGTGCGATATCTTCTGGAACTGGAACCGGCTTTTTAGCCTCTTCTTCAGCCTTTGCTTTTGCTTCTGCTTCAGCTTTTGCCTTAGCTTCTGCTTCCTTCTTGTCCTTAAATCTGTTTGTAGCACGGATAATGACAAAGAGTACGAAAGCTGTAATGAGGAACTGAAGAATGTTCTGAATGAGAGCGCCATATCTGATTGCGACTTCACTAGCTGCTTCTGTTGCAGGCTTGAGAACAACTCTCAATTCCTGGAAATCGATCTTGCCGATCAAGAGACCTACAACTGGGTTGATGATGTCTTTTACAACAGACTGGACAATGGCTGTGAATGCAGAGCCGACTACCATACCTACAGCCATGTCAAGAACATTGCCGCGCATGATGAACTTCTTGAATTCAGCCATGAAACCTGATTTCTTTTCTGCCATTTTATACTTCCTTTACCTTATGAGTATAACAGAAAAGCACCTTTGATAAATAGAATAGGGGGACATTTTGTCCCCCCAAAAGAATGTTTTTTCTTCTTTATTCTGCAATTGACTTTAAGTTGATACGGAAGATAAGAAGTGAATTAGGCTCGATTGAAGAAGTGCCTGTTTCACCATATCCGAAACTTGGATGGATATAGACCATAGCTTCCTGTCCGACCTTCATGTTTGTTATAGCTTCAACAAAGCCAGGGATAAGAGACTGTAGATTGAAAGTGACATCTGTTCCTGTATCATACTGGTTTCCGTCCAATAAGAAGAGATCATAGTCGACGATTACAGAATCTGTATCTACTGGAGATTCACCAAGAGTTTCTGCTTCACTGGTGATCATCATCTGGTTTCCTGAAGGAAGGATAATGATGCCTTCTGTGTTCTTGTTCTCTTCCAAGAATGCTTCAGCTTCTTCAAGGTTAGCTTTTGCAAGCTGTGCAACATATTCTTCATAAGCCTGATCGAGATATTGAGCATATGTGTCGATAGCTGCTGTCATTTCATCTTCTGTCATCAGCTGCTCTGGGTTTTCCCAAAGAGCATCTGCAGCTCCTTCCATAAACTCTGGTGCTGTGATGTCGAGGCCGTTATAGTAGTAGAGCTGGATAGCATACATCACGCCATAAGAATATGAGAACTTATCGAGGAGGGACTCTGGAGCTGGAAGAAGAAGGATATCTTCCTTACTGAGCATTAAGCCAGGCTCTGCTGTAAGGCCTGCTCCATAGTAGTTAGTTGCATACTCATCAACCACAGACGACATATCTTCTGTGCTTATTAAAGGCTCAGCAGAACCCTCAAGAACATCTGAAATGCCTCTAAGCCAATAAGAACCGTTTAAGCTGATCCCCTGGGAAGTAAGATTCTTTGTGATTGCATATCCATATGCATAACTGAAAGAAGAATACATATCTTCTTTATTGACTGTACCGTAATGGACTCTGTCTTCTTTGATTTCTTCCATTACTTCAGTAACCAATTCCTGTTTGTTCTCTTGTTCGATGATCTCCTTTGCGCCTGTTGCAAAGAGAGAAGATACTGTGAATACGACGAGCATAAGAAGAACTGCTGTTGTTTTGACTGTCTTCATTAATATCTCTCCTTAGTTAGTTATCTCAAAATACTCTAATCCTTCTTCCTTTTTGGGGCAATAAAAG
>JALFCJ010000167.1 GCA_022771185.1 Spirochaetales bacterium
CGAAATATTAAAGTCTACTCCTTATATCTCTGAATATAATAATGCTCCTTTAAATAAAGGTGGTAGCGGAGCCAGCTGGATTATTCTCAAGGAAAAGAGTGATAAAACAGACTCCTCTATCTAACAGAAAGATCATCAGTCATTATAGAAATGAGCTTTGGCTGATAGTTCTTTGACGCTGAGTCTCAATACATTCATTCTTTTCAACAAACTGCTGTCGAACCTCCAGTCTTTTCTCTCTGAGTAGTGGTCCATAATGACTGAGAGTCCATGAGTTTTCTCTTCTTCTCCAGATACTAGTTCAAGTTTTCCTGTACCCATTACACATTGATATAGGAAAGTGTAATCGCTGGCTTCCTTTCCTTCCACAAGTTTATGACTGCAATCAAGTTCAAAGGCCACTCTTTCCTGTTTACTCACAAGGTCTATTTTTCTGCCTTCTTTTGCAGAGTGAAAATATAGAGTCAAATCCGAGCCATTGGTCTCGTATCCGAAATTCAAAGGGACTATATAGGCTTCTTTATCGTCAACAAAGCCAAGCCTGCAGCAATCACATTCGTCGATGATCTTGATGATCTCCGGGTAATCTTTGACTTCTCTGTCTTTTCTTCTCATACTATTATCCTGAATAAAAAAACGGGCAGGTGCCCGCTTTTCCTGACAATTATCTTTCTCTGTAGATGATTCTACCCTTTGTCAGATCGTAGGGAGAAAGCTCCACTTTAACAACGTCACCTGGGACGATTCTGATATAGTGCTTTCTCATCTTTCCTGAAAGGTGAGCGAGAATTACGAGCTTGTTTGAAAGCTCTACTCTGAACATTGTGTTTGGGAGTGCTTCTTTTACTACGCCTTCCACTTCGATTGCTTCTTCTTTTGCCATCTGTTCTCCTTGGTGAAAAACCTATAGTAGTGTAAAAAAGGTTTAAGACTATGTCAACAAAACAAGACATTCTAAAAACTTATTAAGTATTAAGTATCAATGATAACAACAGCGGATATTCGATACGTCAAAAATCTATTTATTGTTGAATATTATCATTATATTTGGCATGCTCTTCTGAAATGCGGAGGGAATATGAACAGATTAGAAGAGTATATATCTCAGAGTGGTGGAAAAATTTCTATGGACATGGCTTATGCCATTTCTTCTTTGTCTTTAGTTGAGGAGCATTCCCCTGTAGCAGCAGAAGCTGTGGTAAAAGAATTGAGAGACCAAAGACACAATCTAAAACTCATTGCAAGCGAGAACTATTCTTCTCTCTCCGTTCAGGCTGCAATGGGTTCTCTATTGACAGATAAATATAGTGAAGGTTTCCCTGACCATAGATTCTATGCAGGCTGCGACAACATAGATGAAATAGAGAGCCTTGCTGTAGAGAAGGCTAAGAAAATCTTCGGTGCCGAGCACGCATATGTCCAGCCTCATAGCGGGGCGGATGCCAACCTCTGTGCCTATTGGGCTATTCTTAATGAGAAAGTCCAGATTCCCCTTTTGGAAGAGATGGGCATAAAGAACCCTGCAGAGCTTTCAAAAGAAGATTGGAATAAAATAAGGGAAGCAACACACTCCCAAAAACTACTTGGCCTAGACTATTACTCCGGTGGTCACCTTACTCATGGATATAGACAGAATATTTCTGCCCAGCTCTTTGATGCATATTCATATTCTGTAAACAAAGAGACAGGTCTGTTGGATTATGAAGAGATCGAGAGAATGGCAAAGGAGATAAAGCCTCTTATTCTTCTTGCAGGATACTCTGCATATCCAAGGGCCATTAACTTCAGAATACTATCAGAAATCGCTAAGGAAGTAGGTGCCGTGTTTATGGTTGATATGGCTCATTTTGCTGGCCTTGTGGCTGGAAAAGTATTCCAGGGTGATTATGACCCGGTTAAGTGGGCTGATGTGGTGACCACGACAACTCATAAGACGCTTCGTGGCCCAAGAGGCGGCATGATTCTCTGTAAGAAAGAGTTTGCTGAATCTGTGGACAAAGGCTGCCCGTTAGTAATCGGAGGACCGCTCCCTCATGTAATGAATGCTAAGCTTGTTGCCCTAGAGGAGGCTGATACAGAGTCTTTCCGCTCTTATGCTTCAAAAATAGTGGAGAATTCCAAGGCTATGGCAGAAGCATTTATAAAAAGAGGTGTGAAAGTTGTTACTGGAGGCAGTGACAATCATCTACTCCTACTTGATGTAACACCCTTTGGCTTAAATGGAAGAATGTCTGAAACACTACTTAGGGAATGTGGAATAACTCTTAATAGAAATGCTCTTCCTTTTGATCCTAACGGTCCATGGTATACATCTGGATTGAGACTTGGAAGCGCTGCCCTCACTACTCTCGGCATGGGAAAAGAAGAGATGGAAGAGGTTGCAGATATTATCACAACTGTCCTTTCGTCTGCTCGTCCTGTCATCCTTACAAAAGGAGAGAGAGCAGGGGAGAAGAGCAAGATCAAGGCCAAGGCAGAAAAGGGAGTAATGGAAGAAGCGAAGAACAGAGTCCATGCTCTCCTCTCTTCCTACCCTCTATATCCCACTCTTGATTTGGAGTGGCTTGAAAAAGAGTTCATACAATAAGAGAAGGTCGATACAATAATCGGGGCTAGGTTTGCAATAGCTTGAATTATCAAAGATATATGAGAAAATGATGGTATGAAGAAACTATCATCATTCTTTATTTTACTTTTAGTTGTAGTTTCCATCGCCTTTGCTGGCGATGTGTTCTCTTTTTCTGTTGCTCCTATTACTCCTATATACAAAGAGAGCGTTGCATATACTTTCTCTAACAGTGTCAGGTTTTCTTATCTCAAAACCCCTAAAGATGCTGAGTATGCAGTAAACGCTCTCCTTGCAACAAAGAAAAATGAAGAAGGGAATGTAGAGTATGTATCTCTTCCTTTTAGGGATGCAGACGCTCATAACACTTCATTTTGGTATATGAAGAGCGCTTCCGATATAGCTCTTCTTCGTTTCAGTTGGAAAAACTACGTAATATTAGAAGGATATATCCACGGAGGAATAAACACTCTATTCGGGGCCTATGGAGGAGTCGATACTCTTGGCTTCGACGGCCAATATGGCGGAGGCTTGGATCTTGGTCTCTTTGATAAAGTTTTCCTCCGCTTCGGTGTCCACCACTTCTCAGGCCATTGGGGAGATGAAGTGTTGTATGACTTCTATGAGCGTTATGAGAAGGGGGTAGATTATCTCTCCCTTACTGAATATACGAGAAATAATTCGTGGTATATGGGAGTCAGAATCCAGCCAGTTTCTTTTGTCTCTCTTGGTGTAGAGGCAGAGCTTCCTCAGAATAAGGCTTGGATAAGACCTGCTTCCCATGTTCCTGGTTTTACAGAAAAACCATCCAGTGAAGAGTCTCCTGAAAAGGCAAATACAAGTGCCCATATTTGGAACCAGGAAGGAGCTTCTGGACGAGATAACCGCTCTTATCCAGACTCGTACAAAGCTTGGAGAATCGGTGTAGACATTGAAGGCGTTTGGCAGATCAGCGACCAAATGAAGTTATACTCTGCTTTTGACGTACAGTTCCATCAGGATGGAAAGATCAATCCTGTCTCAGCGCTATATGAAGAGAACAGAGAGTGGGAGAAAGAGTATACACTTGCTTTAGGTATGGGACTCAAAGAGAGCAAGAATCTACCTGAGTTTGTTTTTGAAGTATCACTCCATAGTGGTAGAGTTCCTCTTCTTAACTATTGGTTTAAGAAGACAAAGTATGTTTCTCTCGGCGTAGGCCTGAGCTTCTAAGGAGGAGTTATGAAAAGAAAAGTCATATTATCTATAGTCTTATTGTTGATGCCTCTTTCCCTATTTGCTTCGTTTTCACTAGGCCCAAACCACACTTTCTTTTCGCCATTCAAGTCCGATCTTCTCTCCAGTGGCAATAACTTGGAAGTCTTCTATGAATCGAAAAGCAATATGGAGGGGCAGTACATCCGCTTTGATAAAAAAGGTGGAGAGGCTGGTGAGTGGTACCTGCCTATAACAGATTATGATAAGAAGAAAGATAACTATTTTCTTCACCTCCAGACTGGTGGATCGGTTGGTGCTTTATGGCTTGGTTTCGATCATATTGCCGAGGCCCAACTGGTGATGGACGCCCATATTTCCTCAGTATTCTTTCTCTTGAGAGGCAATGATAACTTAGGCTTTGACGGCGTGTATTTCATGGGCGGGGAGATGAAGTTCTTTGATACCGTTCTCCTCAGAGGTGGAATAAGACACTTCTCAGGTCATTTCGGGGATGAGTCTATATATAATGCATTATCTCGTGATTCTTCTTTCGTGCATGCAGAGATGACTGAGTTTGTAGAAGACGCATATGAAGTTGATATCGGACTCTATAATGAGAAGTTCCCATATCTAAAAGGCGCCTTTGGAGTTATTGTCCCTCAAAAATCAAGCTATATGATGCCATTTGTCCATAGACCCGATTGGATAATAAGCGGAGGACACAGTAATGCAGAAAGAGATCCTCTCTCTTATGGCGTCAGAGGTGACTATGGAAGTGGCTATAATGGTTTGACAATGCTTACGGAAGTAGACGGAGTAATCCCATTCTCTAAGGGTAGCATTACAGCTTCTTATATCATGACTCTCTACGAAAGTGGAAAGACAAAGAACACTCTCAATCCTACAGATGACGATGATAAGTGGGATATCTCACACGAGATAAGGCTCTCTCTTGCCCTTGAGAATGATAACCTCTCTCTGACTCTGGATGGCTTTATGAAAATAGGAAGATTCCCTCTTCTAAACATGTATTGGAAAGAAAGCACAATCTA
>JALFCJ010000177.1 GCA_022771185.1 Spirochaetales bacterium
TACCGTCGTGCATTGCCTGACACCAACCCTTGTCGTCAACTGTGTTTGCGACAATCAAAGCGACCTTGATATCACCCTTTTTCTCTTCCTGAGCACCCTGTGCAAAAGCGACTGTCAAAGCAAGAGCGACAATCATCAAAAATGCGATAGCTTTTTTCATGTTTTGTTCTCCTCATAATTTTGGATAAATAAATTATATGGGCTTTTCTATTTTTAGATAAAGTGAAAAAAATGAGAAACTTTACTCTATTTAATTTTTATTATGATTTAAATAATTATTCTCCAAATTTTTTAGGAATAAGTAAAAATCTGGTAATATCTACATGAGTGATTAAAAAACGTAAAAATAATACTTGATTTTTACATTTCCTAAATTTTTATAGTTATTCCTGCTGTAAACTGCAAATCTCCTTTATCTTCATTTCCTTTGGTCCAATCAAGAGCCCCTCTTATTTCTATTTCCTTAAAATAATGTATATCTTCTATTCTCCATTCACCGAAAAGTGAGAGAGTGTATCGCACGTTTGCACTTTTGTATGGAGTCGAATCCTTTATGTCCGGAATCTTTGTATTGTCATTACTACTGGAATGGGATGTATAGAATCCCATTTCACCGTGTAATAGGTATTCTCCTTTTATTCCTGTATTCCATCCGTCATGGCTTATGTATTTTATTTCCCCCTCCATTACTACTGAGTCCCCTCCATGAGGAAAGCCAAAGTAATCGAAGAAAAGAAAACGTTTATAGTTTATATTTGTCGAATACCGCTGGAATAAAAGGAAATCTGCTTTTTGCCGTCTATATAATTCAGGGGTTGTATAAGCTCCTTCTACATTATAGGTGAAGGTACCGTTCTTTATTCTCTTTGCACCCTCTATGCCAAGAGAAATGCCCCAGGCTGCCGCTTGTGAGTCGCTTTCAGTCGGAGCTGTAGCTTGGTCCAATACAAACTGTCCATAAGTGTTTAATCCTTTTATTGGAGAGAATGAAAAAGCCAAGTGTGCTATAGCGTTCAATAGGCCTGAGTTATTTAAGTTATGATAGATTGTAGAAGGGTTGAAATAGTGTAGGTCTATACTATCAGAGACGTACATTATATTCTCCGATACCGTTAATAACAGTGAAGGAGTGGGCCTATAGGAGAGTGCGTGGGCTGAGAATAGCCTATATATTCCAGAGCCAGTTGACATGACGTTGTTTGAAGTATCTGTATCGAAGAATTCCATTACATATTCAAGGCTTAACTTGTTACCAAAGAGTTTAAATCTCAGGTACTCTTGGTACTCTAGATGGCTGTCGAAGATAAAAGAGCCTATGTGGGATTTGTTCCACTGCAGCTTATCTTTCGATAGAGACAAGAACCAACCTCTACCTCCAGTAGCAATATAATTCCTTGTAGGTGTCTCTATATTCAGCTTATCTATATGGGGGAAAGAGAATAGAAATGGTTTTGAATATAAATAAGAGGAAGTTACAACAGATGCCTTGTCGTCATCTTTGTCTACTATTGCACCCACTCCAATAAAAGACTCCATGTCTTTCAATTTTATCCATTCATCTTTGTATGTAGTCCTTCCCCAACCCAGGGAAAGGTTGGAGTATAAATGGAATCTATCAAAGAAGCTTATATCCATTTCTCCCATTAGAAATGGGTTTCTATAATCAAAGCCATGGATCCAGCTTGATTCCAGGTTGTATTCCTCTTCATTGCTATGGGCATAAAACTCAGGGGAAACTGAAAGGGAGAAGGAGATGTCTCCACCCTCTGAGGAGTGGGAGCCGTTCTCTTTCCTTGCTTTCTCCATTAGTTCCTCTGTCCTTTCTTCCACATCCCTCCCTTCCAGAAGAGAAAGAATGTTGTCAACTTCGCTTCCGCTCCAAGGCTTAGATGAAGAGGGATGCCCCAAGCCTTCCAAGAGATAGGCTTCTTCAAGCCATGAATAAATTGGAGACGAGAGGGGATAAATATAACTGCCGTTTCCCTTTGCTCCAAGGGATGGAGCAAAGAGAAGAAGCAAAGCCAAGATAAGAATCTTAGTTTTTTTAAAGTGCATAATTTATACCAAGTGTAAACTGAAGGTCGCTTCTAGGAGAAATGGAAGACAGATTTCCAGGATTTTTAACGTAGATGAAATCTACCGATCCATAGGCCTCCAAATTGTCATGGATCTTATAGCCGCCCTTGAGAGTGACGTCGAGAGTATACTCTACGCTGTCTCTACTTCCGGCATCATCATCCTTCTGGTTTTCAGTTACATGGGATGTCGTCGGTGTTGTAGGATTATCTTTTGGATAATTCGGATGACTGGCATCCGGATTAATTCTTGTCCATACTGTCCACTGGTCAAAGGTTCCATGGGCCATGAAGAATACATTTCCACCGATATTCCATTTGCCGTAATCTCTGTAGTCAACTGAGAAGTTGCCCACTATTGCGTCTCCGCCATACTG
>JALFCJ010000211.1 GCA_022771185.1 Spirochaetales bacterium
TTGTAAAGCCTATAAAAGGCGAAAGGGAATAAGCTTCAATCATTGTGTATTCTGTGAAGTTATTGAGCTTCGACTGCACCACATCCCTTACTATAGGAAGTATCCCTGTAATATATGCGAGGGCGATGGCAGAAGTAATGGTGGAGTCTTTGAAAAGCCCGTTAAGAAGGGACAAATAAGGCCCTATCTCTTCATTGTTCTTCTCCCTGATTATTACGTCATATTCGTCTAGGATTATTACGAACTGTTCCTTCTTGGATTTATAAACTACTCCGATTGCTTCTGATATACTGCAGTCTTCAGAGAATATCAAATCAGGGAATTCCTCTCTGAACTCAGAGATTACAAGTCTATTCAACGTTTCTACAAAGGTTTTTCCACTTACTTTTTTGTAGTAGATTCCGCCACAATCTATTTTAAGCACATTGTATTTGTTAATATGCTCCTCAAAAGAAGGATCAGACTCTATCTTGAGACCTTTGAATGCATCATGGGAATCAACACCCTTGGTGTAGTAGGCCGCTATCATATTGGCTGCCATGGTCTTACCGAAGCGGCGAGGACGGGATACACATATAAATTTATCACTTTTTTGCCTGACGATCTTATTCATCTCGCTAATGATCAACGACTTGTCTACATAGAATGGTTGACATCTATCATCTCTCAGTTGCTGATCATCAGGATTAAGAAAAAGTCCCATGTGTATCCTCCTTAACTAAGTTCATTCTCCTCACATTATACAACCATAAACACATTTGCGAAACACCAGCTTATCTTTGTTCAAATGCTACTGATAAGAAAAACACATATAACAAATCTAAGTCTCATTAATACTTTTGCCCGCAGAAATATCCACGGGCAACTTTGAGTCTTATAAAGAGTATGATTATATCTCCAGCAATTCCTTCTCCACTCTCTCCATTGATTCCACGACTCTGTCAGAGAAAGCATCAAATTCCGGGTCCTCTTTCTGTAGAGATTTATCAGAGAGGATTCTCGCTGCAGCTATCGTTGCACCTTCCTTAAAAGAAGTCCTTGTGCACATCTCTGGGGATATTTTATCAAGCTTGGAGTTTACAAATAGAACAGTGTATGCCTTGTCTCCTAGAAGCTCTCCTGTAAAGTCATATCCATACTTTTCTCCGATTATGCCCAAGAGAGAAGAAGGCACGTAGCATGGCTTATACTCACCTCCAACTGCTTCTGCAATAGTAGAGAGAATCTCATTCCAACTTAACCTGTCGCTTCCTGTAATCTGATAAGCTTCGCCTATTGCTTCTTTCTTTCCCATAAGGCCGGTAAAACCGACGGCAAAGTCCTCGCACCAAGTGAGAGTCCAGAATGAGAGACCGCTATCGGGAACGATAATCTTCTTTCCCTCTATCATTCTCTTCACTACCTGCCATGAACCATTGTGGCCATGGACAGCGACAGGGAACTTTCTGTCGTCATATGTATGACTGGGCCTTACAACAGTAACTGGGAATCCTGTATGTCTGTACTCATTGAATAACAGTTCTTCAACAGCTTTCTTCTTTCTTGAATACTCCCAATAAGGATTCTCTAACGGTGTCTCTTCCGTGATCAATGGAGACTTCATTGGCTTCTGGTAAGCAGAAGCAGATGAGATGAAGATATATTGGTCCGTCTTACCTCTGAATAGCCTGATATCACGCTCTGCAGCCTCTACATCGAAGACTATGAAATCTGCGATAGTGTCGAAATAGAGGCCATCCAAGGCTTTCTTTACGCCCTCTTCATCGTTGATGTCTACATGTATCTGCTTGACGCTCTCCGGGAGCTCGTCTCCCCTATTTCCCCTGTTAAGAGTCCAGACTTCCCATCCGATGTCTACAAGTCTCTTTACGATGCTAAGGCTTATTGTTCCACTTCCTCCAATAAATAATGCCTTCATTTCTTTTCCTCCCACACTCTTATTCTACACTAAAGCGGAAGAAATGGCATATAAAAACGGCTAGGTGATTACTAGCCGTATAGGAGGAGTTTTATTATGAAAAAATGCGATCTTTCGCTCTTGCTGACTATACTCTACAATATTCATTCTTGTTTTTAATTAAGCGTGGGTGGAGAGTTTATGTAGATATTACCTTATTTTCTTCTTACTTCTCCATATTTCCTTATAGAGTCTATCTTTCTTTCAAGACTACGGCCATGGAATAACCATGGCCGAATAAAGGAGGGATTGAAAAGAAAAATAAGCGCTCGCCGCTTTTCCTGTTCAAGAAGACTTTACCAAAACAATGGGGAGAATGGGTTTCAATATAGTGATGAAAAGGAAAAGAATTAAGAAGATATTATGAAGATAACTCCCCTGCCTTCTCCAATAACTTTTTTTCTCTCTCTGTCAAAATATGCTTTTCAAAGAGATCGGGCCTCAGCCTTTTGGTATCCAGGAGAGCCTGTGTCTCCCGCCATTCGTCGATCGCTTTATGATTACCCGAGAGAAGAATCTCAGGAACTTTCTCTCCGTTCCAATCTACAGGTTTAGTGTACTGAGGATACTCTAATAATCCGTTTTCATGGCTCTCGTCTTCCGTTGCCCCCTCTCTTATAGTTCCCTTCAGGAGCCTTGAAATGGAGTCCACGATAACAAAGGCAGGAAGCTCTCCTCCTGTCAGTATGTAGTCTCCGATACTTACCATCTCGTCTACATGGTCTTCAAATCTTCTGTCCACTCCTTCATAGTGCCCCGATACCAAAACCAGGTCATTGAGAGTCGAGAACTCTCTCGCCTTCTTTTGGTTATATACACTTCCCTTCGGGGAAAGAAGAACTGTATGGGAAGAAGGCGTTACGGAATCAGAGAGAGCTCTCATCAATGTATCGATACGGAGAATCATGCCTACTCCTCCTCCGCAAGGCGAGTCGTCTATATGACGAAAGGAGCCCCCTCCATAGTCTTTTATGTCTTTTATTACCAGTTCCAATAATCCTCTGTCCATAGCTCTCTTTATTACAGGAAAGGAAGAGATAGAAGAAAAAGAATCTGGAAACATAGTGAGAATAGTAATCTTCATGGCTTTATTCTAGAGAAGAGAATAAAAGTTGTCATTCCAAATAAGAGAGAGTGGGAATAGAATAAAGCTATGATCACTATTAAAAACAACTTATTAGAAGTAGAAGTAACGGAAGAAGGTGCTGAGTTAAGAAGCATCAAATGTCACGGGAAAGAGTATCTCTATCAAGGAGATTATACCTGGAAAAGAAGATCTCCGATTCTATTTCCTTGGGCA
>JALFCJ010000252.1 GCA_022771185.1 Spirochaetales bacterium
CGGAATGGCTCCTCATGGCGCTTGCCGTAAACGTCAAGCATTATGCAAACAGACGCTACAATTACAATCTGGACGATCCGGATTGGTATGAGAAGAAACCTGCCTGACAGGAACTGAAAGAACAGACACCATCAATAAGAAACAATTGAATGAAAGCCTCGAAGGAGGCCGGATGTTCATTGACATGAATCCGTTGGAAGTTGACGTCGGACGTAAAAAACGCAAGGCGGATGTGAGCTATTCGCTCACATCCGCCTGTTTGGGGCTTATGCTTACTCTTTAAATGGTTCGTGCAACAGCCCCAACATATCTCCTGTGGCTTCATATATCGTTGTTAATGCTTTGGATAGTTTTATGCCATCAGGTAGACCGACATCTGGATACTCTTTCATCAGTTCTGAAACTACACATTGATTGTAGTACTGGGCTATAGTCATATCGCCCTTATCTGTTGCAGCTCCATTCAAATCCAGTTTTATAACCGTATATTTGTTAATACCATATTCATAAGAAGGATCTTTTGAAATCTTAAGGTCTGAGAATAATTCATGGGAGTCAAGGTTTTTGGAGTAGTAGGCGGCTATCATATTGGCTGCCATGGTCTTTCCAAAGCGGCGTGGACGGGAGACACATATAAAACTATCTTCCGAATTCAACTTCTTGTTTAAAATAGCAATAAGCAAAGACTTATCAACATAGTTACTACTTTTTTTCAAATCTTAGAAATCTCTGAAAACCAGGGTTTACATATGTTCCCATGTATTGCTCCTCAGAATAAATATAACACAATACAGCCAATAATGCAGATACTATCTATTATGCATCACGAATCAGAAAGCAGAGAGAAACATAAACGTCAGAACTCTAGTCTTAAAAGAACAGATAGAGTATCACGAGGGTTATATCCCACATATTCTGAATACTCATCCATAGTATAGAGGACTGAGAGATCTATAACCCATAGCTTTAAGTCAGCTCCCAGTGACGGATAACCGCCTTTCAAGCCACACATGAGGCCAAGACCCTTTGTAAAGTTAAGCTTTAGCCCCATATTTGTATGGTAAAGGAAGTTTGCAAAGGTAGCATCCCTAGCAAAACCTACAACATCACAGAAATCAAGGGAGGCTTTGACCCCAAACCATTTCCAAAATACTCTCTCCCATCCACTTCCTATATTAATAGTAAAATCAGACTCAAACTTTTCTGTGTCTCCTGTAATTATATCAATACTATCAGTACCGGTGCCCATATCTGAGAGAGCAAGTGCAAATGATAATCCGTTTTGAAGTCTTAGAGTAGTTCCAAGATCCATTGAGAAAGTAAAGTTGGTAAACTTCAAACCTATGGAACCACCCGATGAAGAAAATAGACCAACCAACTCTTCTATTCCTATAGGAATTGAATAGAAGAAAGCTGAAGTATGGGCAACTCCTCCTAATTCTATTCTCAAGTTGTCATTTATATCAAAACCATGGCCATATCCCAAGGATCCGGCAACCTTCATGAAAGGAATGAGACCTACACTTAAGCCCTCTCCTGAAGTATAGAGACCGGCAGAAGCATCAAAAGAAACCCCGAAGCCAAAAAGAACAAGAGACGATGAAGCCTTGAGATCTAGAATAGGGATAGTTCCTGTAAGCTTTGAAAGGACTGCATTTATTGAATCAAAATCATCTCCCTTGATAGAAGAAAATGGAATTGTGATTATATCACTAAAGCTTCCCACACCCAGCTCCAATGAAGGAAGAACAAGGTTGAATTTATCATTGGAAAGGGCGGCTGGATTTGTATAAAAACCTTTGCCCACTCCCTTAAGGGACATACCGGAACTTCCCATTGCCCTATATTCTCTATCCAAGGGGCGATAGGAAGTAAAAGAGACAGCAAAAAGGGAGAACGAGAGGATAAATATTAATAGAAAAGTAAGAAAACGTTTCATTTATTTTCTCCCATCAATTGACTCATAATATCAGAGACAGACATAAGTCCTATGTCTTTTCCGTAACTGTAGGATATGCTGTTATAAACTGCTATTGGAGAGAGGACAGATGAAACGACTCCGTCTACTATATTTAAGAGAGCCACTACACCTACCTTCTCAAGGTTCTCTTCAAGCTCTTTTTTATCAGCCGTTTTATCCAGATTAAATACATAATCGTTTAGTTCCTCAGAGGAAAGAAGCGATAAGGCTTCATTTACTGTTTTTTCCATACCTTCCAGTACACCACTGAAAAGGTTTATCATTAACTGACATTTTATATATTCCCCCCAGGTAGGATTAGATGAAGTGGAGAGAATACTCAACAAAGGATCAAAAAGCCCTGAAATAAAATCATCACAATACTGGGAGATATTATCTCTTAGAGAATTGTAGTATTTGATTATTTCTTCTGTTTTTTCATCTGCACTATCTACATCAAAAACTGGAAGAAAACCTACTATTCCATGGATTATTGTGGTTCTTCCACTATCAAGAAGAAAAACCGTATTATTCATTGCCTTAACCAACTCTTTATCTTCAATACTTGTTGATAGAAACTCTTTTATCTTCTCTTGGCTGAAGCATTTTGCGTTGAGGGTCTGGGCCATGGCCTCTGCTTCCTCTTTGCTCTGAGGATATAAAATCGAGCCATTAAAAGCCTCTGGTTTATCAATTGAAAAAGCAATGGAGCTATTTCTATCTCCAATAAAAGATCTGACTACGTCGACTTTACCTTCTTTTTCTTCCGCTCCTCCTGTCTTTGGAGAGATCGTCATAGTTTTAGGTTCAACAACACCTGCCTTCTGCCATAAGTTTTCAGGAGAACATGATACAAGTAAAAACAAAGATAGAATAAACGCAAGAACTTTCATCAGAAATAATTTATTACAAAGAAAAAACTTCGTCAAAGTAAAAGTCAGTACTTATTGAAGTATTCTTTTATCTTCTCTATATCTCTTGTCCGAGTCAAAGCCAGTTGTAATAGGATACGGGCCTTAGTAGGTGCAAGGTTGTCGCCAACAATAATATTCCCCCACTTATCGAAAGTAGAGTCAGGGACTATCATACCGTTTCCAATTCGTGAGGAACGCACAACAGGAATGGAGAGTTTCCCTATGACTTCGTTATACTTTATGCTGTAGTTTCCATTTCCAGCACCTACTATTACAAGGCCATCGGCTTTCTCTGCGGCGGCGTAAACAAGATCTGGATCGGCATCTACATGGAAAATTAGTATTCCTACTTTAGGGAGAGTATCGATTCCATCGATAGAAAACTCACTCTTTGTAGTGTGTGGCTTAAGAGACATATTATACAACAGCACATTTCTATCGAGGACATACCCCATCATTCCGAAGTCTCTGCCTCCGAAGGCTGTAACAGAAGTAGTACTGAGCTTCTGAAAGTCTCTTGCGGAATATATACTATCAGAGAAGACACACAACACTCCCATTCCTCTCGCCTTCTCGCTGGCGGCTACAGTAACTGCCTGATAAAAATTCATTGGACCGTCTGCACTTGTTGCAGTGCTGGGTCTCATGGCTCCTGTCACCACAACAGGCTTATCTGTCTTAATGACCAAATGTAAGAAATAAGCTGTCTCTTCCATAGTGTCTGTACCATGAGTAATGACAAAACCATCTATGGTTTCATCTTTACTTAGAGTGTTGATAGTGTCTGCTAATCTAATCCAAAGAGACGATGTAATATCATCAGAGTTGATATTGGCAACCTGTACTTCATCAAGGTCTGCTATCTCCTCCAGTCCTCTGATACCTCTAGCTATCTCTTTTATGGTCAGTTTCCCTGGAACATAATCTGTAGCGTCTCCCGGTCTACCTTCACCAGCTATTGTTCCACCGGTGGCAAGTACTACGACTCTCTTTCTTCTCTCCATACACTCCTCCTGAAGAAGGATATAGCATAAAAGGAAACGGGTAAAGAAAAGGCTGCTTGAGAATAGTTCCCTAAACAGCCAAGTGTCAGAAAAATCAGAGGCTCTTCATCCATTTACCTTTTCTAAAGACGATGAATCCGACAATTAGTCTGACCACTTCTTCCATAGAAAGAATCAGGTAGACAAGGTGTATAGGAAGATGGAGAAGACTAGATGAAATGAGAGCCAGAGGAACTCCCAAGCCCCAAGTGCCCATAATATCTATGGCGCCTGTGAGATCAGTGCGGCCTCCGGAACGGAGTATTCCTCCTGCAAGAATCATGTTGCTTACTTTTACAGGAGCAACGAATGCATAGACAAGAAGAATCAGTGCTCCGATGCTCTTTACACTCTCTTCAACGTTGTAAATTGAGAGATAGAATGATCTTGAGAGGATTATCAGGATAGAAATAATACCACTACCCAAGAGACCATAGACAATAAGTTTCTTCGAAGCCCAGACAGCATTGTCATACTCCTTGTTACCAAGCATTTTTCCAACCATAATGCCTGCAGCCTGTGAAACGCCTGTGAGAGTTCCGATCATAATATTCTGTATAGGATATGAAAGAACCATTGCAGCGGCTGCAGCTGTTCCTATGTGTCCATAGACTCCACCATACACATTCTCTCCCAAGCTCCACAAAAACTCACATACCATAATAGGAAGAAGAATCTTGAAGAAAGACTTGCCATACTCATTACTGCTCTTTCCTTCCACCTTTCTTGGCAACGTCTTATATCCCAATAGAAGTACTATGATAAATGCAACCAATTGTGAAATGACAGTTGCCCAAGCTGCGCCTTCAGCACCTTTTTTGAGGATGAAAATAAACACATAGTTAAGAAGAGTATTCAAGACAACGGAGAAAAAGGTTGCATACATGGGAAGCTTCGCCCTGTCACGGCATCTGAGGGATGCAGAAGCCATCAGCGTCACTGCCATAGGAATAAAAGTGAGAGATACAATTCTCAAATATGATGCCGCCACTCCTATTGCCGTGGTGTCGGAAGAATAAAGCCCCATAATAAACTGAGGTAACAGTACAGATACCAAAAAGAATACAGCCGCTACCGATAAAGCGGAGATAAGCGAGAGTCGATATGCCTTGTACTCCCCTTCCTTATCTTTCTTTCCTACATACTGGCTAAGCATAATTGAAGCAGCTGTTACAACAGCATTGATGACTGTGGAGCATAGTCCTGTAAACTTTCCAGCAAAACCTATAGCTGCAATAGAAACACTTCCCAGCTGCCCCACCATTATCTGGTCTGCAATACTGAAGGATGACTGCAATAGGCACTGCAATGTTACAGGAATGGCTATAGAAAATAAATCATGACGAAACTGACGCTTGTCCATAATTAACCTCTCTGGACAAATAGTATCCTCAAATAATTAAAATAGCAAAGGTTAATCGCATAACCTACTTACTGTAAGACCTTCTTTCAAACTAACGTCAACAACCTTCACCTTATTCTTCATTTCGTTTCGTCTAAATTCCTCAAGGCTTTCTACAGCATAATAGGCTCTTTGTATGTGGTTTTGGCTTATAGTCGTAAGATTAAACAACTGGGCATCCATACTGCCGTCAAAGCCGATGAGAGAAATATCTTGAGGAATTCTTTTTCCCTCCGCCTCCATAAAGGCCATGAAATCTAAGGCATAGAAATCAGAGATTGCAAAGACAGATGAGAAAGAGAGGATATAGTCCATCTTTTCTCTATAGAGTTTCCATCTGTCCTCTTTGTCTATAGGGATCATCAGCTCTTCTCCCTTCCCCACCTTCTCTATTACTCCATTGCATCTGTCTTCATCCATTCTCCAGTGATTGTCTGTAATGCAGAGTACACTTCTATGCCCCATGTCATATAAGTACTCACCGGCTAGTAGTCCACCCTTTCTATTATCTACGGTAAGCATCGCTATTTCTTCATCATCCATCTCGCACAATCCGTCATACACTACAAACGGAATACGGCTCTCACGCCTGAGGGAAGCATAATCGCTGTCACAAAAACCTATCAAAACCAATGCGTCCATATTCCACATAGAAGCATAAGTAGGGACTTCCGTTATATCTTTCGTAATCTTAACCATCATAAATAGGCCCTTCTCTTCCAAGGCCTTGGAAAGTGCATTTAGGGAAGCAGAGACAAAGCCATCCTCCAACACATGTCCATGATACTTTTCATGATCGTTAATAATTACGGCTACAATCCTCGAATCATTTCTTCCCAATAAGAGAGCCGCCATAGATGGAATATAATTTCTTCTTTCTATACATGCCTCCACCTTCTCGATGGTGCTTTTGGAGACTTTATTCTTCTTTCCATGTAAGACATTTGAAACTGTGGCGGTGCTTATTCCCAGCTCCTCTGCAATATCTTTAATAGTAATGCGATTCTCTTCCATACTTCGATTATGCACGAGAAATCTGTTTTTGTAAGTTAGTTAATTTTATTACTTCAATTCTTTCTTTTCTAAGTTTAAGCTGAAAGAGGAGGAGTATATGAAAGACAACACAATAATAGAAATATGCCTTGAGGATGTTGAAAGCGTAATCAGGGCCGAAAAGGGAGGAGCTGATCGAGTCGAATTATGTGCAGACCTTTTTGAAGGAGGCACAACTCCATCTCTGGGAACATTCATTACTGCCAGGCGTCACTCGACAATTACCATCAATACAATGATCAGGCCACGAGGTGGAGACTTCTGCTACTCGGATGTTGAATTTGAAGCAATGCTTGAGGATGTGAAGGCATTCAAGGAACATGGAGCTGACGGCATAGTATTCGGCATTCTTAACATTGACGGCACAATAGACAAAGAAAGATCTAGAAAAATAATAGAAGCAGCCAGGCCTCTACCTGTTACATTCCATAGAGCCTTCGATATGTCAAAAGACTTATTCCAGTCTCTTGAAGACTTAATAGATTTGGGCGTAGATAGAATTCTTACAAGCGGGGGAGAACCTACAGTAATGGAAGGTATCATGAACCTCGAGAAACTTGTAGAGAAAGCTGGAGACAGAATCATCATAATGCCAGGCTGCGGTATTACTGAGAGTAACTTTTCTTACCTCAAAGATAGAGTTAAGGCAAAAGAGTATCACGTATACCTGCCAAAAGAAGAGGTGTCTAAAATGGAGTGGAGACCTGGCCACATCTATATGGGTGGAATGCTACGCCAGCCTGAGTTCCAAATCGTCCATACGTCGGAAGAAAGAGTGAAGACTATAGTGGAGAAAAAGTAATGAAAGTACTTGTGGGTGGGCTTCACCATGAAAGCGACACTTTCAATCCCATTGTCACTAAGGAAAAAGACGTAAAAATTCTTAGAGGCAGTGAACTATTAAATCATAGAAAAGAAGATTCCATATCTGGAATAATAGAAACATTAACTAATAACGATATCGAGGTAATACCTACCCTCCTTGCTAGGGCCGTTCCCAATGGAGAGTGGGATAAGTCTCTTTATCTTTCTCTAAAAAACGAAATACTTGAAATTGCTAAACAAAACAAGGTGGATGGAGTTTGCCTTGCTTTACATGGCTCGATGAGGATTAAAGAAATCGGAGAAGCTGAAGGGGACCTCTTGGAGAGCTTAAGAGAAATATACCCCGATATCCCTATTGTCACTTCCCTCGATATGCATGCAACTATTTCAAAGAAGATGATGGAAAATGCCGATGCTTTTGTGGGATATAAGACGGCACCCCATATCGATGAGAGAGAAACAGGGGTTAAAGCAGCAAAACTCTTACTTCACGCCATTGGTGGCGAAAAACTATCCATGTCTGCCGTCCACATTCCTTTTCTTGTGGCAGGAGAGAAAAGCGAGACAAACGTCAGCCCTATGAAAGAGATAATGGAAGAAGTGAGGAAAGAAGAGGAGAGAGACGGTATTCTCTCAATCTCTCTTTTAATGGGCTTTCCTTGGGCAGACACACTAGACGGCGGGGTAACGGCAATAGCAGTAACAGATGGAGACAAAGAGAAAGCTGGGGAAACAGCATTGAAACTCGCTGAATATTTCTGGAACAAACGAGAAGAGTTTGTCTTCTATAATGAAACGAAGATGCCGGAGGAGGCAGTGGACAGAATACTGGAACTTATAGAGGAAGGAAAGTGCCCTGTAGTAATAAGCGACAGTGGCGACAACCCTACCGCAGGCTCCAGTCAAGACAATACAGAATTTCTGAAAGTCCTGCTTTCTTCGCCTTCCATTACAGCTCTTGACCCACCTCTAGTCTATCAAGCATTCTACGATCCAGTACTAATAGAAAAATGCTTTAACGCTGGCGAAGGCGAAACGGTGAAAGGAGAACTAGGAGCATACTTTGATAGAAATAAGAGTACTCCGATAGAAGTCAAATCAAAAGTAAAAAAACTACTTCGAAACTGGGGCGGGACATATAAGACAGACTTAGCTCTTATAGACGTAGACAGAATCGATGTCATAGTCACCAGTGAACACGTTGGGTGTTATGAACCAAGTATGATGGGAGCCTTGGGTGTAGACATCAGAGAGAGGAAGGCTGTAGTTGTGAAGCTAGGATACTTGGAGCCTGAGATCAGAGCTCTCTCCTCTTCATCTTTTATGGTGCTTACAAAGGGAAGCTCCGACGAAATATTGGAGCGTTTACCATATTCATATATAAAACGCCCCATTTGGCCTTTAGATAAAAAAGGTGATTTTAAGTTGGAGATTATCAAATAGGTGCAGAAATGCACCTATTTGAATCAAAGCTCAGAACACATGGAAAGAGTTTGTATATACTACACTCTCGCCCTTCTTCAGCTCTCTTGTCTCTTTCATGTTCTTTAGTTCCAGATCCCTCGCACTGTCTCCAAAAGATACCATAGGCTCGAGACATACATACTGTCCATGCTGAGGAGCACAAGTCCACACAGTAAATGTATTCATAGTGCCAAGAGTAGCTTTTACTCCGTGAGGACCGGAAGTGGATGTAAGTGTCACTTCCCTGCTCTTGACATCATCAAGAATAATTGCACCAAAGTCTGTAAGTTCTCTTGAGAGTTTAATCTCATTACCATTCAGAAATGACGGGAAGTATTGGAATACTCCATTTATAGCTGTCTTCTTTGTACAGTTCTCACACTCTGAGAAGTGTACGGAGTAAGTTTCAAGCTCTGTGCCCTTTCCGTTGATATCAAGAGAGAAAGCAGGATGCCATCCGAAAGTATACCATAGGTCATCTTTGGCTTTTATTTCTGCCTTTGCTTCATAACCGTCACAGAGGAGAGTATATGTAACTTTCAACACAAAGCCGAAAGGATAGTTTTCTTTTCTGCTTTTCTCGCTGTCTTCAAGAACAAAAGTAATAGAAGAATCTGTTTTCTCAACAAAAGAAAACTCAGTGTCTCTTGCAAAACCATTGTTTGGCATATCATATAGAACACCGTCTACACTGATCTTGTTATCTCTTGTAGGACCGATCATAGGGAAAAGAAGAGGAGCTCTTCTAAACCAATATGTTTTGTCACCCTGCCAAAGATACTCTCTACCTTCGAATACCAAGCTCTGTGGCTCTGCGCCAAGAGAAGATATCACCATAGTAATTTTGTCATTCTTAATTTCGTAGTTCATTGTTTTTCCTTTATGGAAATTATGAAACGATTTATAGAAAACTTAAACAGAAATTAATTAACCGCCGAAGAATACCATCAAGTATCCCAAGAGAGAGCCATACTCTTCCTTTCTTTCCAAAACTTCTTCTTTTTCCAGGCGCACTGGGTTTCCACCACTTTTCTTTGCTTTCTCTTTCGCTTTTGACGCCACAGATGGAGAATCGATTACAAGAACAAGCTCATGGGACAGAGCCATAGATCTGAAATTATAGTTACTAGATCCAACGACAAGCCATCTGTCATCCACAACCATCATCTTCATATGAAACAAAGGGTAATCTTCCCCGTTCTCGTCTTTTGTCACATCAAAGAAATCTGCACCGGTAGTAGATACTATGTCAGCCATACTCCAAGCCATACCAGCTTTAAGATAAGCGCGTGGATCCTGGGAGCACCATATCTCATACTCTACGCCCCTTTCTACAGCTCTCTTTATGGCTTTTTTCATGTTGTCATCTGCACATGGAAGGAAGGGGCATAGGAATACAGACTCCTTCGCTTCTTCCATTAATGAGCCATACATACCTGAGATGGAGATATCGTTTTTATAAATATCTCTGTTAAAGAGCCATGCTCTATACTGTCCACTCCCTTCATAAGTATTGAAGGAATTGATATCAATCTGGTCAACAGAACCCCTGTTCCAGCTGG
>JALFCJ010000271.1 GCA_022771185.1 Spirochaetales bacterium
AGTTAATCTTGACTTCGATTCTGCTCTTCTGGGCTCTCTGAGTCTTAGGAAGAGTGATGGAGAGGATGCCGTTCTTGCTCTCGGCCTTGATATTTTCCTCGTCCACGTCATCAGGGAGTGTGAAGGATCTGGAGAATGATGGTCTGGAGATTTCTCTCATGAGGTACTTTCTCTCCTCCTTCTTCTCTTCCTTCTCCTCTTCTTCGTTCACCTTCTTGAGGTTCTTGTCTTCAGTCTTGATTGTGAGAACGTGCTTCTCGACGTCAATGGCGATGTCTCCTTCAGCGTATCCTGCAACGTCTGCCTCGACTACATATGAAACAGGTGTCTCATATACATCAACCTGAGGGATGCGTGTGCTGTATGCGCCGTCTCCGAAGAGGTCTGAGAATAATGCGTCGAATCCGTTAAGTGCTGGGTTTGTTCTATTGATATAATATTTCATTTTTTTGTTCTCCTTTGTAGCTTCTTTGCTACAATAACATATATGAAAGGAGTATGCCAATTTTATGTAAATACATACAATAGAAGGAAATACTATATAAAACTCAAAGCCATAAAAGCGAAGGAAAAGGAAAAATTGCCCCATAAGGGTAGAAAGATGGGGGACAATTTGACCCATGAGGAAAAAACAGGGGGCAAAGAGTATCAAAATGACTCTAAGAGAGATTATTTGTTGTTTTCACTAGTCAAAAAGGCACATACTTCTTTTTCCAGCATTGGGTCAGAGATAGAGAGGATCTCTCTGTTTTCATCAATGACGGCAATGTCGAAGATAACTCTGAATACATCAGGTCTTGTGATCATAATAAACCTTGATTGAGGAGTAGCGAGTGTTACTTGAGATAAAAGAAATGGCTTAGTCTGGGCAATGCTTTCTGCTTTTTCTCTTGGGATAAATTCGATTTTCATGATTCTATATTACTACGCAGGAGTATCCTCTGTCATCTGAAGTATCATCTTCAGTTTCCAAATTGCCTTAGGAATAGCACAATAAATACTTTCTCCTTCAATGTCGCTGCACTCTTCAAGTCTCTCTCCATACTCGCTCATTACAGGAACATCATTTCTTTTGGATTTAAGGAGTGTAGCATCTATCTCTTCTTTTTTATCCTCTTTCCACTTACATGCTCTCCAAACAAGATTATGGTTCTTATCTTCGCTGCATGAGAATCCAAAGAGACGACATACCATACTTCTTCCTTCATAGAGAGAACAATGATATGGACCTTCATTATTATATAAAGGGCATACTGTAGACTCTGTGTCTCCACAATTCAGGCGTGACAACACCTCATCTTCCTTTTCATCTCTTATTATTACATAAGCTGCAACCAGAGCTTCTGCCTGAGTGAGAATCGGAACATAGTGGCGGCAACACTCACCGCAGCTCTCTATACAATGAACAGGAAAGTCCTTTTGGAAACGGGACTGTTTCTCATCAAGTTCTCTATATACTTCTCTAAGAGAAATGATCATTTCTCCCGGTATTGTGTCCTCTATTTTATTCAGTAAATCTTCCATGGCGATTTTTCTACAACAAAAAAAGAATGAAAATCAAGATTTTGCTTCATCATTTTTTGAGATTTATCTAAAAAATAACTACTTTTTTCTTGATATAACTTATCACTCTAAGGAATGAGATATACCTAAGTTATAGCACTAACAAAACAATGTAATTAAAGAGGAGTTTATTTTAGTTGTAATCATTGGCGATTATCGTTCAGAATTAAAGGGATGAATGTTGTAATTCTTGGTGCAGGAAGACGTGGAACCAGGCTGGCACGTCACCTTATTGAAGAGAAAAAGTCAGTAGTCATAATCGATTGGGACAACGAACGTTGTTCTCAGATTATGTCTAAGCTTGATTTAATGGCTATCTGTGGCAGTGCTACAGATATCTCTGTATTGGAAGAAGCAGGAGCAAAAGAGGCGGAAGCCATCATCGCTGTAACAGATAGCGATGAAGTCAACCTTGTAGCCTGCGGTATCGCTGCATCAAATTTTCCTCAGACTAAGACTATCGCCGCCATAAGAGGTATCTCGTACCTGGGAAAAGAAGCAGAGAACAGAGGTGGAAGGATCCTTGGCATCGACCATATAGTAAACCCGGAGGAAGAAGCTGCAAAACGTATTGCAGGAATAATCAACTCGGGGCTTTTTTCAGATGTAATAAGGTTTGACGAGGCAGACTTCATTCTCTTTACTTCCACTGTAAAGAGTGGCTCTATTTTTGAAGGTAAATCTCTTATAGAAGTGAAGAAAATACTCGAAGGACAGTATGTTGTAATAGGTGTCAGACGAGGGAAAGATGTCTTTTCTCCTAGCGGCGGTACTGTATTGATGGCTGGAGACGAGCTGGCAGTTATGGCCGTCGATGATGAAAGCGAGTCTATATTCTCTTCCTTTAGAGGTGAAAACTCCTCAATCAAGCTAAAAAAAGCCTTTATCGTAGGAGGAACCAGG
>JALFCJ010000277.1 GCA_022771185.1 Spirochaetales bacterium
TCGATTTCATGAAGCATACGGTCGATGGAAAACTTATCGTTGTTTTCGCATAGAGAACCTGTAACGTCATACTTATGATCTTTCTCTGAGTTCTCTTTTCCTACCACTGTAATATGATGATAAGAGCCATAGAGAGCTGGACGCATTAAGTCTGCCATGCATGCATCAAGGCCTACATAGTCTTTATACTTCTTTGTCACGTGGCGGACACTGGACACTAGGTATCCATAAGGTCCTGTTATTGCTCTTCCACACTCGAAAGTGATCTTCAAAGGCTTGAGGCCTTTCTCTTCAACTAATTCTTTATAGAGGGCATGGATTCTTTCTCCCAGCTCCTTCCACTCTATTCTTGAGTCTTCAGGGCGGTATGGGATTCCTACTCCACCACCCATATCGATGGCTTCGATTTCAACGCCGCACTTCTCTTTTATTTCACCTACCAGAGTAAAGAGCATACGAGCTGTCTCAACAATATAGTCGCTGTTAAGCTCGTTGGAAGCAACCATTGTATGGAGGTAGAAGTGCTTTACGCCCTTCTCTTTGGCAATAGTATATGCTTCGAAGAGCTGATCACGGGTGACGCCATACTTTGCCTCCACAGGGTTACCGATGATTGCATTTCCTGTTCTCTCTCTGCCAGGATTGAATCTGAAGGAGATAGTATCAGGGAGAGAACCACAAGCTCTCTCAACGGCTTCTATATGTGTAATATCATCCAGATTCAATACAGCTCCAAGTTCAAAGGCCACTTTAAACTCTTCGTCAGGAGTATCGTTACTGGTAAACATAATGTTCTTGCCTTCAATTCCTGCTTCTTTTGCCATGTATAGCTCAGGAAGTGAAGAGCAGTCTGCACCAAAGCCATGCTTTCCTAGTAGCTTGAGTATATTGATATTAGGCAGAGCTTTTACTGCAAAGTAGTTTGTGAAAGAAGGGGCCCAAGAAAAAGCATTCTTCATCTCTTCTGCATTTCTTTCGATTTCATCTCCATCATATATATTGAATGGTGTACCAACTTTCTTTACAAGTGCCACCATCTCCTCTGGCGAAAGGGGTAGTTTTTTCTCAGTCATTTATATGCTCCACTATTGCTTTTACAGCCTTCTCGATATCTTCTCTATGTCCATAAGATGAGACACGGACATAACCTTCTCCACTCTTACCGAAACCTGCTCCAGGAGTTACTACTACATGAGCTTTCTCCAACAGAAAATCGAAGAACTCCCAGCTTCCCATTCCACGAGGAGCCTTTGCCCAGACATATGGGCTGTTGACGCCGCCGTAGCATACGAGGCCTGCTTTTTCCAGTCCTTCTTTGATTATCTGAGCATTTCCCAAATAGTAATCTACAAGAGACTTGCATTCTTTTCTTCCCTCTTCAGAGAGAGCCATCAAGCCGCCAGCCTGAGAGATGTTTGATGCACCATTGAAGTATGTGCACTGTCTTCTATTCCACAGTCTATGGATGGTACCTGATTCTGCGTTATCTGCCTCCAAGCCAAATGGAACTACAGTCCAACCTAGTCTTACGCCAGTAAAGCCTGCATTCTTACTGAAAGAGTTGATTTCAATGGCAACTTTCTCAGCTCCCTCCACTTCATAGATAGTGTGTACATATCCAGGAGTGCGGATATAATCGCAATATGCAGCATCATAGATGATGATAGCTTTCTCTTTCAAAGCATATTGGACAAACTTCTCAAGCTGCTCTTTTGTTGCTACTGCACCAGTAGGGTTATTTGGGAAACAAAGGTATATAAGATCCACATGTCCTTTAGGTGGTTCTGCAACAAAGCCGTTCTCTTCGTTTGATGGCATGTAAACAAGGTTCTTATACTGTCCTTCCTTCTCGTCGTAGCCCTCGCTTCTACCGCCTGCAACGTTACTGTCAACATAAACCGGGTATGCTGGATCCTGGACAGCGACAATAGAATCGGCACTGAATATCTGTTGGATATTTGCAGCATCAGCCTTTGCACCGTCACTGACGAAGAACTCTTCAGCTTCCAAAGAAACACCATACTCTCTCTTATAGAAATCGCTGAGAGCCTTTCTGAGGGGTGTATCACCCTGCTCGTCTCCATATCCTGTATAAGTATTTCTATCTGAAAGGAGATCGATTTTATGGTGCATTGCCTTGGCTATCTCCGGCGTCAGGGCTTCTGTTGTGTTTCCGATTCCCAGTCTCAGGACTTTTTCTCCAGGATTCTTTTCCTGCCACTTCTTTGTTCGTCTAGCTATTTCAGGGAAAAGATAACCACCAGAAAGTTTAAGAAAATCCTCATTAACTTTTGCCATTAGATTCTACCCTCCTTCTTATCGTCCATCATTCTGTCTATAACGCTAAATAGGTGCGTCCTATGCTCTTCTTTCTCCAGAGTACAGAGAGGCAGTCTGAAAATCTCTTTGCAATATCCAGCCTTGGCCATAGCTGTCTTGATTGGAATAGGGTTTGTCTCAACAAAGCAGACCTTGAAGAATTCACTGAACCAAGCATTATATTTCTCAGCTGTCTCGAAGTCTCCAGAGAGGGCTGCATGCGTCATCTTCACCATTTCTGAAGGGAACAAGTTTGATGCAACAGATATGACACCGTCTCCTCCCTTTCTGATAAGGTCCAGGGTAAGGTTATCGTCACCGCTGAGAACAGAGAAGTCATCTTCTGTAGTGCTTATTACAGAAGACATCTGATCGATAGAGCCGCTTGCTTCCTTTACCGCTACGATGTTCGGGCACTCAGCTTCAAGTCTCAACAGAGTCTCTGTCTCCAAGTTAACCCCAGTTCTTCCCTTGATATTGTATAGGATACATGGAACAGAGACAGAGTCAGCAATAGCCTTGAAGTGTAGATAAAGTCCCTTCTGTGTCGGCTTATTGTAATATGGGTTGACTAGGAGGACGGCATCAACACCGGCGTCCTGGGCATGCTGACTAAGCCTGATGGCTTCGTTTGTTGCGTTGGAACCTGTCCCAGCGATTACAGGGACTCTTCCTTTTGCGAATCTGATAGTCTGGGCAATGACCCTGTCATGTTCTTCATGGGATAGTGTTGGAGACTCTCCTGTGGTTCCACATGGAACAAGACCATCTATTCCTGCATCAATCTGTGCCTCGACAAGTCTCTCGAGAGAGATATAGTCAACTGTGTTGTACTCTGTAAAGGGAGTGATCATTGCTGTGAATACTCCCCTGAATGTGTTTTTCATTTTATTCTCCAAAAGTTTCGTTCAAGTAATCGTCAAGGGTAAGAACGCCCCTTCTTCCTGTATCTTTAATCCACTCTGCAGCCATAACTGCGCCTAGGGCAAAGCCAGCACGGGAGCGGGCTGTATGTGTGAGAGTAATGGTGTCTGCATCACTATCAAAGATCACGCTATGCACTCCTGGTGTCTTTCCTACTCTTACCGATGATATCTGAAGGCTTTCTTTTTCTATTTTTCCCTCGGAGTTACCCAAGAGTATCTTTTCTTTTCCAGGCATAGTGTCGAGAAGAGCTTCTGCTACCATCAAAGCAGTGCCGGACGGACTGTCCTTCTTCTCTGTATGGTGTACTTCATATATAGATGCATCATATCCAGAGACTTTTCCATATAACTCTCCAGCCTTTCTGCATAACTTCAAGAAGAGGGCGACACCGATAGAGTAATTTCCACTGTACATTACTCTAACGTCTTTTCCTTCTCCATGTGCTTTGACTTCTTCCAGTCTATCTACCCAACCTGTTGTTCCAATAACTGCAGGAATAGAGTAATCGATATATTTTTTTATGTTTTCTACTGCGTTATCCGGGGAAGAAAAGTCTATTACGACATCTGCGTCTTTAAAGAGAGAAGCTTCCAGTGTTTTATTTGTCACTCTCGCATCCAATGAAAAGGGGTCCACAACCCCTATTACATTATGTCCTCTAGAAGTTAGGACGGAATATAGCTCCCTTCCCATTTTGCCAAATCCAGTCAATACAACGTTCATGTCTCCAATATATCAGAAAGAGGAAGATGTTGTCTATATTCTAACAGAATGTTATTATAATAACAAAATACATACTAGATATGTAAAGAATCGGAATCTTAGTCAGAAATCAGCTCAGTCCACATAGGGCGGAATGAGGAAGAAAGAGCCACATTCATGCTGGAGATATGAGAGAATGATGTGCCATAGAAAGGCAAGTGGCCTCTATCTATAACTCTATCAGATAGAATATCTACAGCCATTTTCCCATATCCCTTTCCTCTGTATTTCGGTTTTGTATTTACGCCTATCTGCCACATCAACATGCTATCTGAGCTAGCGCCTGCCATAGAAACGATTTCTCCCTTTTCCATAATCGCCACACCTATTTCGTCTGGAGCGTTCTCGTCGAAGGCAAAGGCTTCGGAAAAATCATCGTTATCTCTATATTTCTCTATCTCATCTTTTTCAATGATTCTATAGGACAGGTCACCTTTATCTACAAAACTCTTATGTGACTTGACAAAGAAAGGGTGGATCATCTCCAGTCTTCTATTGTATGTAGAAAGCATCATAATGATTTTTGATAGACTTCCGTCATCAAAAATCCAGTCTCCTTTTCTCTTTCCTATTATTCCTTTGATAGCTTCAATCGCTTCCTCTTTTCCTGTAGCAACTATCTTTCCATTAAATACAGCCATCTTAAGAAAAATATCCGGGTTGTCATCAAAGCGTCTTCGTCCCTCCTGTGGCTTATAGATGGAGAAATGGTTTTCATTATCTAGGAGAAAGGAGAGAGGCATATTGTAGTCAAAGGAGAGCTGCGCAACCACAGTAGAGAAAGCCTTATCCATCTACCAAGTCCTTTCTATCTTTTATTCTCTGTATCTCGTCTCTAATGACGGCAGCCTTCTCAAACTGCAAGTTCTCTGCATACTCCATCATCTGCTTTTCCAGCGTCTTTATGTACTTCTTTCGATCCTTTTCCACAAGAAGATTATAGTTGCCTTTAAGAATCTTGGCGTCTTCTTTGGCAATGGCTTCGCTATCCTTGATTTCTCTCTCAAGAATATCTTCAATCTCTTTCTTGATAGTAGTTGGAGTGATGCCATGCTCCTTGTTCCATGCCATCTGGACTTTTCGTCTATGCTCTGTCTCTTCAATGGCTTCAGTCATTGCCGGGCTCATTTTGTCAGCATACATGATTACTCTTCCGTCAGCATTTCTTGCGGCTCTTCCTATAGTCTGGATAAGGGATGTCGCTGAACGAAGGAAACCTATTTTGTCTGCGTCCAATATTGCAACCAGCGATACTTCCGGTAGGTCCAAGCCTTCTCTAAGGAGGTTTATTCCAACAAGTACATCATACTTTCCTTTTCTCAAATCTCTTAGTATTTCTACTCTTTCGATAGTGTCCACTTCGCTATGAAGGTATTGTACTTTGAGACCAAGACCCAGAAGGTAGGTGGTAAGGTCCTCACTCATTTTCTTAGTAAGGGTAGTCACCAATACTCTCTCGCCTTTATCTATCGTCTTTCTTATCTCACCATATAAGTCTTCCATCTGTCCTTCAGTTGGCTTAACTGTAATCTCTGGATCCAAAAGACCTGTAGGCCTGATAAGCTGCTCCACTATCTGCACAGATTCTTCTTTCTCTTTCGGTCCTGGAGTAGCCGAAACATAGATTCTCTGTCCTACCTTGGAGTCGAACTCTTCATACTTCAAAGGCCTGTTATCGAGGGCGGAAGGAAGACGGAAACCATAGTTTACAAGGTTCATCTTTCTCGATCTGTCACCTTCATACATAGCTCCTATCTGAGGAAGAGTAACATGGCTTTCATCTATAAAGGTGACAAAGTCATCTGGGAAGTAATCCAAGAGGACAGCTGGTCTCTCTCCAGGCTTACGTCCTGTAAGAGGTCTGGAGTAATTTTCGATACCTGAGCAATATCCTACTTCCTGAAGCATCTCCAAGTCGTACTCAACTCTGCTCTTTATTCTTTCAGCTTCCACGTACTTTCCATTGGAAATAAAGTATTGGTATCTCTCTTCCTTCTCATCGTCTATTGCCTTTATGGCCCTATCTATCTGTGTCTGAGGCATGACGAACTGCTTTGCCGGGTAAAGGGTGACAGCGTCCACATGTTCTCTCTTCTCTCCTGTAATGGGATCAAACCATACAATGTCGACGATAGTATCCCAATCGAGAGTTATTCTAAAAGCTGTCTCCAAGTATGCAGGATATATTTCTATGATATCGCCCTTAGGTCTGAAGGTACCTCGCTCCAGAATCGCATCATTTCTCTCATAAAGCATTCTCAATAGTTGGTCGAATACTATTCTTCTATCAAAGTCTTCGCCCACTCTGAACGTCCAAAGCATGTCTCTGAGAGACACAGGGTTACCCAGGCCATAGATGCAAGATACAGTTGCAACTACGATTACATCTCTTCTTTCCATAAGCGAGAAAGAAGCATGGAGCCTAAGTCTATCGATTTCATCGTTAATGTCGACTTCTTTTTCTATATATAAGTCTTTTCCCGGCACATACGCTTCAGGTTGGTAGAAATCGTATGTAGATACAAAGTATGTAACCGCATTCTCAGGGAAGAATGTTTTGAACTCTCTATAGAGCTGAGCCGAGAGGGTCTTGTTATGGCTGAGGATAAGAGTGGGCTTCTGAATCTTCTCAATAAGTTTTGCCATTGTGAAAGTCTTACCACTTCCTGTAACACCCTTAAGCGTCTGTGCCCTATCGCCTTCAAGATATCCTTGATAGAGGGCATCTACCGCGTCCCCCTGATCTCCTGAAAGCTGGAAAGGAGCATGTACCACAAAGGGCTTTTCTACTCCCGATATATAATCTGGATATCTCATCTCAGAATCCATCTTGTATTCTCCTCTGTCTGCTCGACTAACTCAACGCCTTTGAGTTCAACTATTTCTTCATTTCTTACTACAGTTACGTCAACTTTGTCCCCTGGGGATGAAGCATAAAGAATTGCGAAGTAGTCTGTATAACCTTCTACTTTCTTTCCATTTATTCCAATAACTACGTCTCCGCCCAGGTATATGACTGAGTTTCCATATTGGGCTTTTTCATTTCCACCCTTGATACCGCCTTTATCAGCCATACCTGTAGGTACAACCTGGCTTACCAAAATACCCTTGTCCACAGGAAGGTTGCAGTAAGACACAATCTGGCTATTAAGTTCTACTGATAAGAAATCAAACCATCCTCTTGATACTTTTCCATCCTTTATTATCTTCTCTGCAATTGTCCTCACACTCTCCACAGGGAGGGCAAAGGATATTCCCTGTGCTGAGCCTGATGTAGAGTATATAGATGAGACCAGGCCTACCATTCTGCCTTTGGTATCCAGCAAAGGTCCCCCTGAGTTACCTGGGTTAATAAGAGCGTCAGTCTGGATCATATTTGGAATGACGGAAGCTGATGTATTTGTGCTAACCATTCTTTCCAAACCTGAAACCATACCGGATGTGAGGGACCAAGTGTATCCATAAGGGTTACCGATGGCAAGTAGGGTCTGCCCTACTGTCAAATCCTCTGAGGATCCCAGTTCCATAGGAACAAGATTTTCTTTATCTGTCTTTAGTATCGCAATATCAGATAGAGAGTCATATCCCACAAGAGTGGCTCTCGAAGTAGTCTCATCAGAGAATACAATAGAGAACTCTGTGCCTGATCCTACTACATGTTTATTAGTAACAATATAACCGTCACCAGTGAGTATCACTCCACTTCCCTGTCCTGAGTCCGAGAGAGCACTCTCAGCTAGTATCTGCACGACACTGTCTTTACACTTTTTATAGACGGCAATATTCCTCATCTCTTCTGGCGTATATGTCCAAGAACCATCTTTACTCTGAAAGAGTGGAATCAACTCTTCCCCGTAGTAGACTTGGTCTACAGGAATCCCTGCCATTTCCAATAGAGTATCGACGCCATCTTTATCTACTACCTCCTGCATGGCTTTTCCTAAGCTCTCTTTTTGTTTTTCTGCACTCAAGTACCCGGTCCATAGTCCCAAGCCCAGAATCACAGCCACAGAAGCAGATGCAACGATGATGATAGTCAATATCTCTGAGAATGAAAAACGCTTCATGCAAAGAGGATACAATGGCACTTGGATTTGTTCAACGAAGAGGCATGAACTACATTCTTTTATGTGTTAGAATAGAACTATGGATGTTACTAAAGCCAATAGCGAAGCATGGAATAAGGAAGTCGATGACAACAACTGGTGGACTCAAATTGTAGACGAAGAAAAGATTATAAATGCAAAGAACGGAAAACCTGAAATATGGGTGACTCCATCTAGTAATGTCCCTCTTTCCTGGGTTCTTCCACTAAAGGGAAAGAAAGTCCTCAATGCCTGCGGAGGAGGCGGACAGCAGACCCCGATTCTATCGGCTTTCGGCTCTTCCGTTACAGTAGTGGATATTTCAAGTAAACAACTGGAACAAGATAGGATTGCACTTAATAGATACAACCTAAAGGCAGAAATAGTGGAAGGGAGCGTTCTCTCGCTCCCCTTTGAGGATGAGTCCTTCGATCATATTGTGAATCCATGTTCTCTTAATTTCATCGAAGATTTAGATAAAGTCTATAGTGAGTTTCATAGAGTCCTGAGAAAGGGAGGATCCCTTATTTTCGGTATTTCCAACCCAATTCTCTATATCTTCGATGACAAGAAAATCGAGAAGAAACTTAAAGTCAAATATACTCTTCCCTTCTCAGATACTTCATCCCTCTCCTCCAAAGAGCTGGAAAAGAGACTGAGAAAACAAGATACAGTAGAGTTTTCACATACACTTTCATCGATTATTTCAAATCTTCTCTCCAAAGGTTTTGTAATCGACGGCTTCTTCTCAGACAGCTCTGGTTTCGAGCCTTTGGATTCTTTTGTTAGTGATTCTTACTTAGCTTTTAAGGCAACAAAAATATAATAAACCTCTAAGACTTAATTATTTATTTAGCAAATAGATAAATATTAGTAATAGAGGCTAATTAAGTTAATTGAAGAGTTCTTTGATCATATCGGAGCTTACTCTCTTCACACCCTCGACATTTAGTATATCTCCTGATATATAACACTCTTTGATAGAGCCCGATATTCTCTTTACGCTGTCATACAGGTCCTCAATCATAATAGTAGAGGTGGCGTCTTCCGCATCTATTACTACTCTCTCTATCTTATCTTTCCTTTTTCCAAGACCCTCTATTATTTCCTTTCTCACTGGATCGAAAGATAAGAGAAGTGAGGAGATAAGAATTCTATTTATCTTCTTTTCGTCGATAAATCTGATGACCTCTTCTTTATTTATAAAAGATGGCGCCGTACTCTTGATAATCAGCGTCCCTTCCATAGAGAGCGCGGATGGGGCGGATGAAAAGAGAACATCATCTTCCTCAATTCCATACTCATCGGTTATAAAGTCAAGGTGTGTCTCTCCCTGCATATCTTTTCCAAGCTTTGTCAAAAGAGAGAAAGGTACATCGTTATCTACAAAATAATCCATTTCTTCGATGGCTTTGCCACCTATGAAAGCTCTGAAATATGTATCTCTTTCATTTGATACTTCGTCTGCATAATCTAATGTCGTTATGATTTCACCAATTATTCCATTCATACTTTAATACTACCTTTCCCACTTCCCACTGACAACCTTTCTTTTTCTTTGTATTATTGAAGTATGAACACAAAAAAGGCACTTTGGGTCAAAAGACCTAAGAGTTATATAACGATAGATCTACACTCCTTTTCTTGGACAGAAGATGGAGAGAGCAGTGTTTTTTGGACGATAGGCGAAGAGGGTGAGTTTGAACTAAGTGCTTTATTTGATGAGTCCATTACTTTAGATTTTGTTCTTCTACATACTCCCTCCGACTATGTCAGATTCTCAAAGGATGGTATTTACTCCTCTTTCTTTTCTCTTTCTTCTTTCCTCCCCTCTCCTTCTTTCTCCTCAATCAGACTCAAGAAAGATAAATCCGTTATTTCCTTCTATTCTGGGGAAGCTCTGATATATAAAATAGAGAACCCAGCTTTCCTGGGTTCTGCATCCTTTGGTTTTGAAATAAAAGGAAAAGGTAAAATCAAGATAAACGTTTTCTAATCAGAAGTCTTTTATCACTGTCTCAGGTTTATTTTTCAGAATTTCTGGATGAGCCATGCAGTTTTTAAAGACTTTCAAGGATGAAGCCCAATAATAACCGTCTGTAGTTCTTTCATCCATATTTACAACAAAGTCGATGACTCTCTTCTTGTACGGTTCCCCATCTTCTGTAAAATCATAGACAGTCCTCTTTGCTCCGAAGGAAATAAAGAGCGGGCAGTTTCCGAAGTTATACAAGTGGTGTCTGATTGGAGGAATATTCAAAGAGGCCATACTTGTAATAAACATTGAACAATGGAAAGGAGAAGCTTCAATAAGGAATTTTGGCAGTAAGCCGAAGTAATCCATAAGTTTTAGCATACGAACGACAAACTTTCTTACTAAGCCTGGAATATAACAGAGGACCTTAGCTGTCTTATCTGTATCGTTTGGCTTCATTGCCCTTTCTATGGATGTATTTACTTCATTGTAAACTTCATAGACATCCATATCAGGTCTGAAATGCATCTTTACTGTTGTATCTTCCCCATCAAGCGACATCTTTCTCTTAATGGTGAGGCTTACAGCTATATCGTTTCTTGCATAAATCTTCTGACCTCTGATATATCTATTTGTCCTAGGTCTCTGGGACACCATGCGCACATAGGAAGCAAGGATTACGTGCATTACACCAAAAGCATCCAAGCCTTCAGCTCTCATCTCTTTTATAAATTTTTCAGTAGGCGCAACTTCAAATGAATCATTGATAGTGTTCTGACTATCACTTCGCTCTACCATTATATAAGGCATAAAGGTTCCAAATGGAGTTACATCCTTTACCTTAAATCCTTCTTTTAGTCTCTTTGCCATGTTTTGTATGTTACTACTTTTAGATACATATTCAAGTTATTTTGTACAACTTTAACTATTTTTTTCTTAAAAATCTAATTTATATTCCTATTTCGGAGTTATATTTTTTATATTTATAATTATTCCAAATAATATTTAATTATTGTTCATTTTTATTTTGTCATTTTTTTGTCAACAAACATTATTAGGGGCTTTTATATAAGAAAAACAAAATGCTAATATAAGTAAGCAAATTCTAAAATCCCTTTGGAAGGATTGAAGGAAGGTAAGCATGGAAAACGAAAAGGAAACAAAACCCCTCAATTTCATTGAGAAAATTATTGAGGACGACTTAAGGGAAGGCAGAGTACCGAACAATACGATTGTCACTCGTTTCCCTCCGGAGCCAAACGGCTATCTCCACATCGGTCACATCAAGAGTATCTGTCTTAACTTTGGCCTAGCTGAAAAGTATCATGGTGTGTGTCACTTGAGACTTGATGATACTAACCCTGCCAAAGAAGATATGGAATACATCAATTCCATTAAAGACGATATCCATTGGTTGGGTTTCGACTGGGGCGAACATGAGTATTATGCCTCAGACTACTATGACCAGCTCTATGAAATCGCTCTTGATCTCATCAGAAAAGGCAAAGCTTATGTAGACTCTCTTTCTCCAGAAGAGATGAAGGAGTATAGAGGAACACTTACAGAGCCAGGAAAGAACTCCCCGGACAGAGACAGATCCATCGAAGAGAATATGGACCTGTTCTTGAGAATGAAGAATGGAGAATTTCCTGAAGGAAAGTATACATTGAGAGCTAAGATCGATATGGCATCTCCAAATATAAACATGAGAGACCCTGCCCTATATAGAATCAAGTATGCTGAGCATCCAAGAACAGGAAATAAGTGGTGTATCTATCCTATGTATGACTTCACTCATCCTATTTCCGATGCCATCGAAGGTATTACCCACTCCATCTGTACTCTTGAGTTCGAAGATCATAGACCTGCTTATGACTGGGCTACAAGTATCGACAACATCGATCACACTCCTCATCAGTATGAATTTGCTCGTCTCAATATCACATACTGCCTTATGAGTAAGCGTAGGCTTCTCTACCTAGTCAACAACAACTTTGTTTCAGGTTGGGATGATCCAAGAATGCCTACTGTCAGCGGTATAAGAAGAAGAGGATATTCACCTGAAGCTATGAAAGATTTCGTAGCCAGAGTCGGAGTTGCAAAAGTCGAGGGTATGGTAGACTTCTCTCTTATGGAATTCTGTGTAAGAGAAGACCTTAATAAGAGAGCTAAGAGATTGATGGCTGTCCTCGATCCATTGAAAATCATCATCGACAACTATCCAGAAGACAAAGTCGAGTACTTCGAGTCTGACAATAACCCTGAGGATCCTGCTTCTGGTAAGCATTCAATGGCATTTACTAAGGAACTATATATTGAAAGAGAAGACTTCATGGAAGTTCCTGTAAAGGGATACCATAGGCTCTACCCAGGTAATGAAATAAGACTTAAGGGTGCATACTATGTTAAAGCTGTTTCCATCGATAAGGATGAGAACGGAAACATCGTAGCTGTACATTGCACTTATGATCCAGAAAGCAGAGGCGGTGAGACACCTGACGGAAGAAAGGTCAAGGGAACCAGCCACTGGGTAAGCGCAAAGTACAATATCAAGGCTGAAGTCAGACAGTATGACAAGCTCTTCAAGGCCGAAATTCCTGGTGCAGCTACTGGCAACTATCTTGATGACATCAACCCAGATTCTCTTATTGTCCTTAAGGATTCTGTCATTGAAGAAGAAGCAAAGAATGCTAAGATTGGAGATTATCTACAGTTTGTCAGAAATGGTTATTACTGCGTAGATTGTAAAGACAGCACCCCAGAGCACATGGTTTTCAATAGGACTGTCACCCTAAAAGACAGCTGGTCTAAAATGAAAGCTAAAATGGGACTTTAATCATAGTTCTATTTCTTGATCCCCTTCATTTGAAGGGGATTTCTTTATTAATAAAAGATTTAAACATATTGTGATTACAATTACCTTCTCCTTGACAAATCAGAACAAATTTTTTGTAAATATAAAAAAAGCAGACGTTATGAAATTAGAGTACAAGCACCAAAAAGAAAAGACAATCATCGGATATTACACAGAGATAAAGATGAATGAAGGTTATGAGAAGTGCCCTGAATTCTGGGATAAAGAGTACGGAGAGAAATACAGTAAGCTCTTTACCACTATGATTCCAGAGAACGATGAAGAGAGAGCAATACTAGAAAACAATATCGGGATGTATGCTCTTTGTGTCGATAACGGTGGAGAGTTTCAATATTGGATTGTAGGTGAATACAAAGGAGGAAGTGTTCCTGATGGTTTTTCTTTATACTCATTTCCAGAGAGTGAATGGGCACTATTCTCAACTAAAGGTCCATCCCTTCTTCCATTCAGGAATTGAACACTTATATTTGGAAAGATTGGATGGAGACGGAAGGAAAGGAGAAAGGCGCTAAAGTGAAGGCCACTATTGGGGTATATAGCGTGGGTAATCCTAGAAGCGAAGAATATGAATCTGGAATATGGATTTATAAGGAGCAATTAAAAATAATTATTTAAATACTTATAATTAAATAAGTTAAACATAATATGTGACTGTTTTTTTGATTTAATACATACCCTATTGACTTTTTCCGAACATTAGTTTTGAATTACTGGCACCGAAGGGAAATGAGATGAAAAGTAAATTTAAACCAACAAGAATAGCACTCATGTTTTGGACACTTTTTATAGGATTGGGGGCATTATGGGGAAGCATAGCCATGTTCCTATCCCCTGACGGATCAATACTAAGAATGGAAGGTCTACTCCCTTATAAAATCCATGCGGGAAGACTCCCGTCTTTAGGCGGGAGATGAAAGCATGGCTATACATTCTTCTGGTTTTCGATGTATTTCATGATGGTCTCTTGGGATACCACTCCTGCATTCCCTATATAATAAGAGCGCGTCCACAATGTGGGCAGACGGCTTCTCAGCCAATCATGGCGC
>JALFCJ010000018.1 GCA_022771185.1 Spirochaetales bacterium
AGCCCTTCAACACTGGGTCGTCTTTCACCAACAGAGGCATACCGCTGGCCATAGCCTCGACGTACGATAGGCACTGGGTCTCTGAAAGGGACGCCCCTATATATATCTCACCGATTCTATAGTATTTCCAGACCTCGCTTCCCGGCACTTCGCCTCCAAACACAACTCTGTCCTTTAGATTCTGTGCCTCCACTTCCCTTTCCAAAGTCTCTCTTTCCTCTCCTCCTCCGATAAAAACAAGTTTTGAGGATGGGATATCCAAGTTGGAGAATAAAAATAAGACTTGGTCTACGCTCTTTTCCTTACTGAGCCTACATATGGAGACAAAGACTATTTCGCTGTCCGTAAATCCGAACTTCTCTCTGATACTCCTTCTCTCTTCTTTGCTAAGTGTCTTATTAAACTTATCCAAATCCAAGCCTATCATGATCCTGTCTATAGGCTGCTTGATCCTATATGACTTGATGAGATTGTAGATTTTATCCGAAGAGCAGATTACTCTGCTGGCTTTTCTGATCAGAAATGGAACGACAAATTGGGCGAAGAAGTTCCATGCCCTAACAAAGCGCGTAAAATGAATAGCATAAGAAACGAAGTCAGTATGACAAGTGTGGACAATAGGGACACCTAGTTTTTTCGATATTTTTGAAGCAAATAGAAATGAAAAGAACTCGCTTTGTGAGTGTATGACATCTGGTTTCCACTCATATACTTCACCCAGTATTCTGTCCCATAAGGCAAGGGATGCATAAGAATCCTTATATAGAGACGGGAAGTTGGACCTTATATACCAACACTTTTTTTCTTCATCCCAAAAGGAGTGCTTATTATTCCCTATAGTAAGTACCCTGACCTCATCTCCAAGGGCCTCCAGTGCCTTTATTTCATTAAGCACTGCAGTTGTAACACCACATTGAAAAGGTAAATAGAATTCTGTCGTAATAAGTACTCTCAAAGGGTCCCCCGAGGGCATTGTGCATTAGAAAAAGAAAAAAAACAAATAAAAAAAGATTCAAACTCTCTTTTTCTGCACCAAAACCAGATCCAAGTAAAAAAAAATCCTTAAAATCGCCATTGAAACAAAAACAATCTTTCTCACCCCGCACAACTTCGTTGACAGCGGTTGCAAATAGATGGTAATTTAGTCGGAGGTGTCCTTTTGTGACGCCAATTACTTATTTAGTTTCTAAAGGGGTCCAACATGAGTGACGAACAGAAGGCTTTGGAAATGCCTGTAAAGAAAAACGACAAAGAAAACAAGCCAAAGAAAAAGAATACAAAGAAGTCTTTGGGCTGGATTATCGGTGTCGTCGTTCTGATCCTCATCTCTCTCACATTCATTCTTCCATCAACTATGTTCTATGGTGGTTCTTCATCTGCAGTCAGTTTCGGAAAGTATGATGGAAAGAGCATAGATCTTACTTATGACAGTTATTTCTACTTCCAGCTCCAGAACTATTACAACTACTATGTCTCACAGTATGGTGCTGAGACAGCAAATAATTACACTTACAATATCTATTACTCCGCTTATCAGAGTGCTCTTGTACACGAAGCTTTGAAAGAAAAAGCTGAGAAGGCAGGAATCAAGACAACAAGCGCCAGCGTAACTGATGCTGTCGTCAACTCCGGCTTCTATTCAGACGGAACAAATACTTTCAGCCAGGAAATCTACAATCAGGCTACAGACATGCAGCATAAGCAGATTGTCTCTTGGATGAAAGATTCCATTCCAACAGATGAAGTCATTAACTCTTATGCTTCTTCAAAGGTAAGTAAGGGAGAAACAGAGTTCATCTCTTCTCTCAGCGGAGAAGCAAGAAGCTTCGAGTATATCACTCTTACTGGCGAGATGTACCCAGACGCCGACGCTGCTTCTTACATCGAATCACACTCAGATCTTTTCCAGTCAGTAGCTTTCACTAGAGTCACATATGCTACAGAAGAAGAGGCTACAGCTGCTCTCGAAGCTATTGCAAAGGGAACAAAGACTCTTGAAGAAGCAGTCGCCGAATCTGTAGATTCTTCAGCTCAGGATGGTGGTAAGATCAGCCAGATCTATCGCTATGCTCTCGACAACTACCTCAAGAATACTTCTCCTGATAGCTCAGTTGAGATTTTTGCCGCTGCAGCAGGTTCCTTAATCGGACCGGTCAAAACAACTGAAGGTTACACACTCTTCTCAATCGACGAGGCTGCAACAGACGCCGATACAAGCGATGAAACTACTCTCCATGCAGCAAAAACATATATCACACAGTACGATAACGATGTGATGAAGGCATTCTTGGAAGGAAAGGCTGCAGAAGTTGTAGCAGAAGCTAAGGTCGACTTCGAAGAAGCAGCAGACAAGTATGGCCTCGACATCAACACAGTATCATCATCTGCAGAGAACCCAGGAGATAGCCAGTATATCGCATCTTTCAACTACTCTGATGCTCAATATACATCCGAGGGCTCCATTGCAAACGGTTACTTATATTCAGCTGTTACAGCTGATCCTACTTTCTCCGACAAGCTCTTCTCTTCAACTCTCGGAACAGTCTTGGATCCAGTTTATGTTAACAACGCTTACATCATCGTTCGCCCAATGGAAGCTACAGGAAGCACAAGCTACATATCAAGCATGATCTCAAGTATGTATTCTTCCTATGTCCCATCACAGTCTCTCGCAGACTACCAGAACGCTGTTCTCAACTCAGACAAGGTTGAAGACAACTTCATCTCTGGTTTCTTGACAGCTGCATATGGCGTTGGATCTAATAACTAATTGAGTTTTCTCTATATTGGCTCTCGAAAAATCGGGAGCCTTTTTTTATTCCCTCTACCTCTCTCTTGGTGTTATATTTAATCAATATGGAGTATTTAATTAACGATAGCCCTTCTATCCTGATTGAAAAAGAAACAGGCAAAGCATACCCTTTCTCTGCAGAAGAGGAAGTATTTGTAGTAATCAATAGTAGCTCTAGAGAGATGATTAGCTTTGACTTCGAGAAGAGAAAGCTATCTGCCAGATGTATTGTAAGACTTATCGATTATGATAAATGTGCTATATCCGAAGTAAGTGCAGTGACTCCTAAATTCAACATCAAAAGTACATTTGCACCAAAGCCCTATGGAGATAGTGACATCACCTTCCTTGGAGGAGGATTTACTGCTTCCGCCGTATCTAGAAATGGAAGAATTGGAATAATTGCATCGGTTCCTGAAATAAAGCTTCCTAGCGGAGGAAAGGGATTGAAGGTAGAGGCTTTTCTGACAAATGATGAGAAAGATAAGTCTTTTAACTGTCTTCTCTCTTATGACAAGAAGACGGAGTCTCTCCATGCCTCCATTGCAAAAGAGATTACCGGCACTATTTGGATTGGAGAAGAGAAGACAGAAATAGTAGGTGACAATCTACAGGGTAGACACATATGGAAGAGAACTTCTTTTCCAAAGAGAAAAGAGAAACCAGTTGGCATAATCTATGGAAAAGCAAACAAAAAACCCTTTTCTTCTGTAGTCCTTACATATGACGACTCTTTGACCCTTAATACAGAAGGGGTAATGAAACGCTATAAAAAGGTACAATGGGTAAATGCTGGAAACAACGTATTAAACATCACAAATGGCGAGAATATAAATATAAAGGCAGAGATCTTTTCTTCTATCCACGAGAAGCAGGGCCCCTTCAGGAAGGCAAGGACCTTTAGATATGCTATCTTCTCCGGCACTATGGATGATAAAATAATAGACGAAGCTATAGGATATCTGGAATATCCTGACCGTGTGTAATAGACCAAACAGCTCTCTTTTGTTACACTCCTCCAGGCAATAAAAGAATTAAGTAAAATATTATGAGTGAAGAAGAAATCAAAACAACAACATTTGAATCCCTGGGACTGGGGGAAAGAACACTGAAAGCAGTCAAAGCAAAGGGATTTGAAGAACCAAGTGAAATACAGGCAGCATGTATCCCACTTCTGCTGAAGGAAGGAACAGAAGTAGTCGGGCAGGCTCAGACAGGAACAGGCAAAACAGCAGCATTCGCCCTTCCTATCCTTGAAACAGTAAGCGAAGAAGACAAAAGCGTCCAAGCCTTGATCTTGACTCCAACTAGAGAGTTGGCATTACAGGTTAGCGAAGAGATTAACTCTCTCAAAGGAGAGAGAAAGACTGAAGTCACTCCTATATATGGCGGAGCCAGCATGGAGATTCAGCTCAAAAAGCTTAAGAGAGGCGTCCAGATAGTAGTAGGAACACCAGGAAGAATCTTGGACCACATCAAAAGAGGAACACTGAATCTCGATAAGCTTGTATTCATGGTTTTGGATGAAGCAGACGAAATGCTGGACATGGGCTTTATCGAGGACATAGAGGAAGTATTAAAGAACGTCCCAGAGACAAGAAGAATGCTGATGTTCTCAGCAACAATCCCGCCTCAGATTCAGAAGCTTGCAGAGACATTCATGAAAAATCCTACACTTATTAGGACACAGAAATCAGATGCCGCTACACCTCAGGCAGATCAGATTTACTTTGAAGTGAAGGAAGCTGATAAAATCGAAGCTCTCACAAGAATCATCGACAGAGATCCGGACTTCTATGGCGTCATTTTCTGCCGCACTAAACTTCAGTGCGATGAAATCGGTCATAAGCTCCAAGCTAGAGGTTATGATGCAGAGGCCCTTCATGGAGACCTGTCTCAGAGAGAAAGAGAAACAATACTGAGAAAAATGAAGGAGAGAGTAATAAGAATTCTTGTTGCAACTGACGTTGCAGCCAGAGGCCTGGATATTCAGGATCTTACCCACGTCATCAACTACTCTCTCCCTTCGGACCCGGAAATCTATATTCATAGAGTCGGTAGAACAGGAAGAGCTGGAAAAGAAGGCACAGCCATCACCTTCATTACACCTAGCGAAGCAAGACGTTTCTCTTATATCAAGAAAGCAAGTAAATCTGAAATAAGAAAAGAAGAGATTCCTACTCCTAAGGAAGTTGTTGAAAGAAGAAGAGAGCTTATTAAAGAGGAGCTCTTCGCATCCCTCGATAAAGATGGAAAGGAAGAATACTCAGCTATCGCTGAAGACCTCTTATCTGATAAAGACCCTGTAGAAGTCCTCTCTTCTGTCCTTTCTCTTTTCTACAAAGATGCACTGGATGAGAGCCAATATAAAGACATATCGGTCGGTAAAAAGAAAGAGAGGACAAAGAAGAAGTCTAATGCAGAGACTTCCTACTCCGACAGAAAGAAAGAAGACAGAGAGCGTCCTTACGATAAGATCAAGACTCCAAGTATGGATGACGAAGGCCTCACCAGGCTCTTTATCGCCAGGGGAAGAAATGACGGCCTGACAAAGAGAGGCCTTGCTGATGTTCTTATAGACCAGGCTGGCGTAAAGAACGAAGACATCAGAGACATCCAGGTAATGGAAGACTTCTCTTTCATCAATGCTCCATATGACGCTGCAGAGCATATTCTCAGAGTCTTTGGAAAGAGCAGAAACGGAGAGAAGCCTATTATCACAAAGGCACGTAAAGACGATAAGCCAAAGAAAAAGAATACTGAATCTTCTCAGAAAAAAGAGACGGCTTCGAAGCCAAAGAGAGAAAAGTCTTCTCCGGAGAAAAAGAAGGAGAAGAAGACTAGAGATTATCTGGCGGAAGAAGCAGAGTTCTTGGAATATCAGAGAAGTTGGAACGAAGAAAGAGAGAAGAAGACTAAGGGAAGAAAAGCAAAGGCCTCTTCAAGTAAGAAATCTTCTTCTAAGCCGAAGGCAAAATCCAAGAGAGGAAGAAAGTAAAAGCTAAATCAAAAAAAAGAATAAGGAGTATTATTCAAACTATCTTGTTTGATCAAATACTCCTTTTTTAACACCTCAAAGCGTTAGACAAAAACGTCTCATCATATATGAGTAAAGTCATCATACTTGTTGCTGAAGAACTTTCTCATGAATCCTTCTTTTTTCTTCAGCATTTTGGAGCCCCGGGTTATCTTACAAAGGCTCATGGACCTGTCCCTCGCGATATCTCTCTGACTCTTTCCTCTATATAAGTCATCCATAAGTAAGTATCGTTGGACAACATCCTCCACTTCCTTTTCAGTGAACATATCATCAATAAAAGATTTCAACTCTTCCTTATCCTTTATTGAAAGGACAATGTTTAGTAAGTCTTCTTTACCCTTCTCTGTTTCTTGAGAAGGAGAGACTTTTTCAGTGATTCTATTCATAGTAATATATATTAGTTCCACTCTCACTTATGGTCAAATAAAAGTGTAAAGAGAGAAGAATATCAATTATAGCCCTTCTTTATTCATCCAGAACATAAGAGAGCTTTTTCTTGAGTGCATTCTTTTGATTTCTGCTATCCTACTATCTACAATAAAACCAAAACCATTCTCATAAGCAATGAACTTGGCCTTTTTCAATGCCTCGACGGCACCTTCATATAGCGTAGATTTTCTGGACTCGATACGGGAGAGAGCTTTTCTTATATGATATTCAATAACCTCTTTTGGGTAATCATACTTCAGGGTCTCTGCGATATCGTCGAGATAAAGATATGAAAAAGAGGATGAATACTCATATTTTTCTATTGCTTTGGCAACAGTCCATTCCTCTCCTTCATATAAGAGAACAGCGAGATCTTTGTCCTCTTTAGGGTTCTTCTTTATTTCGTCAAAAATATCTTTTGCTTTTTCGGGAGATAAACCTTTGATCTCTTTATAAAGTTCTACCGCATTATTCTCACTGATAACTCGTTTAAATTTTGAAACCAAAAAGTCAGAGAGGATCTCAGGGTTTCCAGACTCTCTCACCCTTTCTTCCACATATGTAGAAATGCCGAAAGAATCATTGTGATGGTAGTAGAATTCCAAAAGGGTATCCAAGGAAGTAAACGAAGACACTATATACTCTAATACGTCATCATCTAGGAAGGAGAATGTATTCAGAGAATCTCTTGCATACTCTATGGCTTCTTCTTTTCTTCCTAGGGCCTCGAGACACTTGATACGATACATAACGCAATTTCTATCTCTATTAATTATGTTCAAAACTTCAAGTTCTCTTTCATAGTTCTTTCTATGGTGATAGACAACAGCAAGCATAATAGAACAGGAAGAAGAATATTGAAACCCTTTAATTCCCAATAAAAACTCTTCAAGCTTGTCATAATCTTTCCCCGTTCCATCTAGAGAATTAAAGATGGAAGCAGCATACAAAAAGATATCTGATATCCTCATTAATTTCCTTAAAACCGCTTATAGCCTTAGGGCTAGTAATTACAGAATATGTTATGTCCCATACTCTCCTCTTTAATTCAGGACTTATGAGATCAGTATCAACAGATACAATAGACG
>JALFCJ010000049.1 GCA_022771185.1 Spirochaetales bacterium
GAATCATTGATAGAGGAATATTTATGGATGCAGTCCCCATAGATGAGTTATTACCCGATCCTAAAGATATCGTGTTCTATGGAGTTGTAATGGGAGGTCGTACTCAGCTAGATGAAGCATATCTTGTGACAGGAAATATCAAGCATTTTCCAGTAAAACCTTATATTGTTACGCCAAAGGAAATGCTTGAAATAATGCATAAGATATGAGGATATAAGACCAATTATTATCTGAAAAAGAGTAAACAGAGTGTTAGCGTCGGTTTGATTACTTGGTTAAAAAATAGGTGGTCTCCAACAATCTGACTCCATTATTTGATGTTTTGATTCTCAAGTTTGTGAATGTAGCTGTATTGATATTAAGAACATTTCCGAACAATGAATTAATCGTAGCCATAGTTTTTCTACTGGTTTGGTCGGTTAACACATTTGATTAAAAATATGGCTATTTTCAACGTCTCTCACTATGTTATTTTTCTTAAGTTCTACCACAAGTATCCCCGAAGTCTCGTAAAAAGACAGCCGTTGATTCTGAATACTATTTCATCCAAGTAATGACAGTACAGATGGGAAGGAACAAAGAGTATGGTTAATCAAACATAATCTATCTTTCACGTGGCTTCAAAACTTCCTCTCCTATGGGATGAATGGAATCCTTGCCAAGTCGATGTGATGGCATCGAACTAAATACTTCTTATTCAAGGCCACTATACTTTTTTGTTTCCAATTTGTAATTAATGCTATTAACAAAACATCATAACTGTATAATAATAGAACAGCTGTTTTAAAATATTGCAAGATATTGATGATGAGGCTTGCAATGGATGAAATAGAAAATAGAGTTAAGCTGGTAGTTCCATCAGCTAGTGCATCAGTGAGTGGAGCGCATCATAAGTGGCCAGATTACAGTGACATTTTTCACGTACATGTTACCTTTGGGGGTAGGAATGATGGTTGAATATAAAAGAAGTGTTAAAATAAAGACGGCCTTAATTCTTATTGTAATCATGAGCATCATGGGCTGGATATACGAGTGTGCCTTCTATTCCTTCTCTGAAGGGGAATTCATTCGTCGAGGCTCAGGCCTTGGCCCTTGGCTCCCTATATATGGTGCTGGAACTGCCCTATATTTATTCGCAACTAGTATGAAAGAGATATCATCAACAAAGGCCTTTATTATTGGCTCCTTAGGAAGTGGCATCCTTGAGTTTGCTACTGGCTGGGGACTCTATCACTTTGCTGATGGTCTTAGACTTTGGGATTACAACACAGAAATCTGGAACTGGGGTAATATTGGAGGATATGTATGCATGAGGTCTGTTCTTCTATTTGGAATAGCTGCCGTCCTTGTTCAGAAATACCTGATTCCAGCCTTATTAAAGTTTGTTGAAAAACTTGGCGAAAGAAAAAGCTTGATTATATCTGTAGTTCTTTCATCGCTCTTCATCATTGACTTTTTATTTTGTTATTTGTTACTGCCTAATATCAGATGACTCATATGTAAGAAAAGATATTGATAACTAAAGATAAGGAAAGATAAATGGAAGTGGAGTTTGGAAAAGAATCATATATAGAATCATGGATGGCTCTTGTAAGAAAAGTCAGTTGGAACTTCCCCGGACTAGAGAGTGAAGAGGGTATTAGAGACCACGAGAACACAGTATTGAAATTTATAAGTAAAAGACAAGCAATATGCGTTAGAGATAATGATGAAGTTATAGGAGTCCTTCTTTTCTCACGCTTTCATAACATGATCTGCTGTCTGGCTGTGGATCCTGATTATAGAAGAAAGGGGATAGCTTCAAAACTACTAAGTAAAGCTCTAAATGAACTTGATAGAAAAAGAGATATCACTGTCTCTACATTTAGAGAAAACGATGAAAAAGGAAAAGCACCAAGAGCTCTATACAAGAAGTTTGGATTTAAGGAAGGCGAAAAGACAATAGAATTTGGATATCCCAATCAAGTATTTGTTCTAGAACCAGCAATCTATGAATGAAAATAACTCTATTCAAATAAAAAATTAATTACATCTCCAAGAGCAAACAAGATCATAGATGTAAAGTGATATATAAGAGAAGAAAAGCAAGGAGAAAAGTGAAAATGCTTACGCTTACTACACCGAGTTTTCCTGATGGCGGCTGGATACCAGGCTGTAACTCGGGTTTTGGAGAGGATAAATCGCCACTCTTTTTAATAGAGACTAAACTATGGTCATTACTCTAGCTGATTTAGTTCATCCTATAAAGCCTGGGTTTAATCATTAGATAGCATGGAACATAACGCCTTCTAGGACTATTACGGCTGGTATTCCTAAAGGAAGCCTTATAGATACTCCTATCCATATAGAGCAGGGGATTGCATATGGTAAACACTGTTATCGTGGTCCAAAGCCTCCGTGCAATTGGAACCATGAGTACTTGTTTACTCTTTTCACTTTAGATTGCGTCTTAGAAGCTGACGATAAATCAAGAAAGGAAGAAATCTTAAAAAAGGCAGAGGGACATATCCTCCAGAAAGCAGAGCTAAGAGTAAGATATCAACGTAGACATAAGTAATTGGATGTGAAACTACAGATAAAGGCGGAAAAACAATTTTTAAACAGACATAGAATTTAATTTATTAGAATTTGACAGATACTAATCATTATATTAAAATGGCTAATATGATTAGCTAAATAATATAAAGGATTAGCTTCAAATGAGTTTAGATAAGAAAACAATCGTAGAGGCTGCCGCAAGAATTGCTGATATTGAAGGAATATCAAAAGTAAACTTGACGGTTATTGCCAAGGAACTGGGAATAAAGTCACCTTCACTATATAAACACTTTAGTGGGGGCATTGAAGAATTAAACAAAGAACTAATGCTATATGGATGGCACTTACTGGAGTGTGAAATAACAAAAGCAGCAATTGGTAAAGCAAAAGATGATGCAATAATTGCAATATGTAATACATATAGAAGCTTTGTGTTGCAGCATAAAGGCCTATTTGAAGCTATGCAATGGTATAACATGTATCAGTCAAAAGAGCACTTGGAGGCTACAAAGGGTACAGTAGCAATTCTTTTTCAGGTACTTGAAGCCTATGGTTTGACTGAAGAGGAAAAAGTACACAGCGTTCGAGACCTCCGTGGTTTTTTACAGGGATTCTGCTCGATTGAAAGCCACAATGGATACGGTAACCCCATCCCCCTTGATGATACTTTCAACTTTGCGTTGAAAACAATTCTCAATGGAATAAGAGACTTACAGAAATAAAAAAGGAGAATACATAATGAGAATTGAGACAGATAGACTATTGATCACAGATTTGAATAATAGCATGGCTAAAAGCATATACGAGGAATCTCAGGATGAAGAGAATCGTCGATTCCTTTCTGATGAAGTCTTCGATTCTCTGGAGGACGCTAAGAAAAGAGTTGAATACTTAATCGGTTGTTATTCTACTAGTATTGGTCCCTTGGTATATGCAGTTCTAAGTAAGGATGGGACATTTGTTGGACATATCCAAGCTGTCCCATTGAATGGTTGCGACTGGGAGATCGGTTATCATATTGGGCACCGATACAGAGGACAAGGATATGCTACAGAGGCTCTATCAGCTTTCCTTCCAGTCATCATGAAGAAATTAAACATTACAGAGATAAAAGGTGCATGTGACGAGAATAATGAAGCCTCAAAAATAGTAATGGAAAAATGTGGATTTGTCTGCATTTCTCAAACAAAAGAGAAGAAAGCAAATTATGTTTATTATTTATCCCCTAAAGACATCGTGGTGAAGTTTTTTGAAGATGGTTATACAAACCACAATTATGATTTTATCATGAACTCTGTTTCTGATACTTACATTGACCATAGCCCTGCTGGAGCTAGAAGTAATAGAGATGCAGTTGGCATTCTAAAAATCGTTGCTGGTCAGTTCTCTAGTCTTACTGTAAAGGTGTTGGATGTTTTTGTAGAGGGGGACATGGTTGCTTCAAGAGTATTGTATGATGGAATACATAGCGGAACATGTATGGGAGTTCCTGCTACAGGAAAGCGTATCATATTTGAAGCACTGGAAAACTTCCGAATAGAAAAGGGAAAGATTGTAGAATCCTGGGGATATTGGCCAGATAAAGATATTGAGCAAAAGCTGAACGCTTAAAGTTCTAAGCTAAGCACCTTGGCTTTTTCTTTTTAAACTTTTACTATCTACAAGGTCATCTTTTGTCGTTTCTGTATCAAACGCCACTCGTTATTGGAGGACAAAATGAAGAAAAACTTCTACACAGAAGCGGCATATATCCTTGGGATAATTACGCTTGCTTTTGGTACAGCTCTTATGGAAAGGGCGGATTTTGGTATGTCTATGGTTGTTGCACCTGCGTATCTCGTGTATCTAAAAATATCTCTGTACTTACCATGGTTTACTTTTGGAATGGCAGAGTATACTCTTCAAGCTCTCCTGATTATAGTGCTTATGGTAATAATGCATGGTTATAAACGTAAGTATCTCTTTTCTTTTATAACAGCCTTTCTGTATGGCACTGCACTGGATTTAATGATTGCTTTAGCCGGGGTAATGCCCGGTTATGGAATGGTGTCTAGAGTTATATTCTATGTACTAGGATTATTATTCTGTGCCCTTGGTGTATCTCTATTTTTCCATTCATATATCCCACCAGAGGCTTATGAACTCTTTGTCAAGGAAATATCCTCAAAGTATGGTTTTGATATAAACAAGATAAAGACAGTATATGACTGCTGTAGCTGTCTAGTTGCCATTGTCATGTCTTTTGCCTTCATGGGCTTTATGCACTTTGAGGGAGTGAAGGCTGGAACAATTCTTTGCGCTCTTATTAATGGTTGGATAATAGGGCAGTGCAGCAGGTTCTTTGATAGCACTTTTGAGTTTATAGATGGGCTCAAGCTAAGATCTTTCTTCGATAAATAAACCTTATATATGTATGAAATCTTTTGAAAGGTTATTCGCGTTTCGATAGACAACACTCCCTTTGTAATATATTATTTCAATACATTAGTTCAGATATTCTAGAATAGAAAGTAGAGAAAAAAGGGGAGAGGTATGGCAATAAAAGAAGATAGAAAGAAGCTTATTGCTGACCTTTGGATTATAGGATTAACTACTTTTCTGGCCCTTGGAATTGTTATTTTTGCTATAAAAAAGGGCCTTAATGATTTTGCATATGATGTAAGATTCCCTATTGTGTTAAGAGTGTTGGTTTTAGGATTCTCTCAGTTTGCTGTTTCAGGGCTGGGAATATCGATTGTATGCATATTAAGAAAACAAAGCTTTAGAGAGTTTGGGTTAAATACAAAGAATCTGATTCCAACTTTATTACTTAGCATTTTGTGTTGTGTTCCAGAGTTTTTATTCTATGTTTTTAAGGGATATGTTAATTCCTGGTGCCCATTTCAGAGTGTAAACACAACATATGAGGTATTAAGAAGCTCTTTTCCTTCCAATGTGAGCGCATACTTGATCACAGCGCTATGTTGGGGATTTTTTGAAGGCTTCAACTATGTGGTCATAAGAGACAAGATCAGTGCTGCCAGCCCCAGCTCTTATAGATTCTTCGATTGGGGCGCTTTGGTCTGTGCTGTCATGTGCATCCTTATCCATGGAGCAGTTGGAGTAACACCAGAAGCGATATTTGAGATGGTTGCAACCTTTATTCTTATATATGGAATGCTGATCGTTAGAAAGGAAACAGGAAATGCTTGGGGCTGCGTCTTGATATTCTTTGTATATTGGAATGCATTTAGATAATAAAAAGGGGAAGTATTGAACATGAAGTATAAGTTCAGTGAAGAAATATACAGTGAAGGTGTACGTTCTTTTATTAGAGTTCCCTTTAATGTATGGGAAGAGACAGGATTAAAGGGAAATATACCATGTAGGATAACCATAGGAGATGTCTCCTTTGAGTGTAAGCTCCTTCCAAAGGGGAGCGGTAATTACGTAATCCCAATGACTAAGAAAATATTTGCAGGGCTGGAGATAGGAAAAGAGTATGATGTGGAGATGGAGACTATAGGACAGCTATCCCGTATTAACCGTAATAGCCCATACTCCAAAGAGAACCCTATAAGGAAAATAGATAGCATCAACAATATCCACACTACTCCAGGTTTCTGTGGCCATACATGCGTTGCCATGATAGCTGGAGTGACACTATCTGATGCGATTGCATTAATGGGAAAAGAATCTGCATCTTGGTCGAAGATATTGGAAGCCTTGGACTATTATGGAATAACATACGTTCAGAAGGCTGTTTACACAAAAGGTAAAGATTACAAACTCCCAGAGTGCTGTATAATCAACAATGATAATGGCTTTGTTCTTTCTTTCAAAGGCTCTTATTATGGAGTTGATGAAATAGATCCGAAGAAGACTGTAAGCTTTATTGAAATAAAATGTTGAAGGAAAGAATGGAAAAATGGATATTAGTCAGTTTTTTATTAGGGGAGATGTGAAAGGCGCCATAGAATATATGAAAGAGCATGATGAGTATAAGGATATACTCCCTGGGTATGTAGCCATATTTGAGGAAGAAAAATACCGCTCTTATGATGTCCCCTCTATCCTCAATGATATTCTTCTTTTATACCAAAAGTACTATAGAGCCATTTTCTACTCTGGGATACCAGAAGCAAAAGCTTCAGAAAAGCTGTTGAAAGAGTTAAATGATCTTCTTGAAACAAAGAACGCCGATGAAGCGACTCTTGCATCTAAACTTCAAGAAGTATTCAAAGAGAATGGGTATTGTTCTCAGTTTGGAAAGACACAAGGCTTCTTCGGTCCCTATGTATGGAAAGAAACAGTTCCAACTGTTTTTGAAGTAGATCTACCTGGAGGAACAGCCGAGTATAAAGTGAATATACTCAAGGGCTTTGTTTTCAGAAGCTGGATGGATTACCTTACCTTCGGTAGATTTGGAACAGGTGGCTGGGCTTCACCTGACGGAACTATCAACTGCATTGAAATGGCTTATGACTTTAATAGCGAGAGGTTCCTTGTATCATTATTAAAGCATGAGGCACAACATACCGTGGATATGAAATCTTTCCCAGGTATTTTAACAGCAGAGCTGGAATATCGGGCAAAGCTAGTGGAGCTACATTACTCAAATAATCTGGCTCTTTTGGATAAGTTCTTGGCTGAAGCCTCCGATGCGAGACCAGACGATAGCCATGGTTTGGCTTCTTTTTGGGTTAAGAAAGCGTTCGATGATGTAGATAAAACAAATATCGAGAATATTCAGAAAAGAGCTTTGGAATTATTTGATGCCCACACTAAAGAAATGGAAGAGAAATATAATAAATAAGAGTCTTTACTATCCTTCTATTGAGCTCCTTCTAAAAAATGAGGGAGCTTTGTTAATAGTTTTTCACTTTTATGGAATGGGTAGTTATGATAAAAAAGAGTAGGAGGAATACTATGGACATATCAAAAAGTGACTGGATTCTTTACAGAGAAAGAATTGGGGACTGGCAGGAGAGATATATGGAACGACTTTGTCAGAAATATGTTGAACTACTCCAAAGTGATAAACTCCCTTCTGATAAATTCTGGGCTCTAAATAAGCAGATCAACAAAGACAAGAATGGCCCTGGGGTGATAGTAACTCTTAAGCGCTCTAATATGTTCTATGATATTCTTCGTCTTCTTAACGACGGTGTCATAAGCTTGGATGATCTAAAGGATTTCAGCCAAGGTTTTCAGGATGAAATAAAGGCGGTAGTGAGGTCTTAGCCCTCAATACGTGCTTCATTCTTTGTTATAGACATTGTTTATGCCTTTGGTCATAATCTACTCCCGAAATACTTTAGGTCAGATAAGGAATTAGTTATAGGTAGGGAAAGGGCGAAGGAAATGGATCTAACGGTAGGTAATCCTTTCATGTCTATCATGAAGTTTGCCATCCCTGTAATTATTGGAAACCTATTCCAGCTATTCTATACTCTTGCTGATTCGATAATAGTTGGTAAGACTTTAGGCACCGAGGCTCTTGCTGCTGTAGGATCTACAAGCATCATCATTTACTTTGTCTTTTGCTTTGTTAATGGTTTTACTAGTGGCTTTGTAATATGCCTATGACAAATGTGCGGGGCAAAGGATGAGGAGGGGATAAGAAAGAGTGTTACAGCATCCACGCTCCTTTGTGTTGTGTTTACACTTATCTTGACTGTAGGCTGCTGCCTTCTCTCGACGAGTATCCTAAAGTGGATGAAAATTCCCTCAGAGATTTTCTCCCGAGCATATGACTATATGTTCATCGTCCTATTAGGAACAGGAGCCACTATCTTCTACAATATGATATCGAATATTCTTCGAGCACTGGGAGACAGTAAGAGACCTCTATATTTCTTAGTATTTTCTTCCATATTGAACATCATTCTTGATATCGTTTTCATTGTATCTTTCCATATGGATGTAAAAGGTGTCGCTTGGGTGACGATACTATCTCAGTTTCTCTCCGCTATATTTAGCTTATTGGTAGGCTTGAAGGATTACAAAGTGTTGAGGCTTACTTTTAAGGACTTTAGAAACCTTAAGGGAGCTATATCTCAGCACTTAAAGACCGGATTTCCAATGGGATTTCAGTTGTCTCTGATGTGTATCGGGCAGCTAAGCATGCAATCAGTTGTAAACTCTTTGGGAACAGCTGCTATTGCTGGATACACAGCGGCAAGTAAGGCAGATCAACTTTCAGTTCTAGTAAATAACGCTATGATGACAGCTATCTCCAGCTATGCAGCCCAGAACTATGGAGCAGGAAGAATAGATAGGATCAGAGAGGGAGTGAGAGCAAGCCTTATTCAGTTGGAGACTCTAAATCTAATAATGTGTATAGGTATCATCCTTCTTCGTCATCCTATCATCGATATGTTTATGTCTAATGCAACTGTTGAAATCTACCATTATTCGGATTTGTATCTGACTATAGTGGCTCCCTGCTATTTTGTTCTAGGTCTACTTGCAGTTTATCGCACAACAATACAGAGCATGCAGAATGGAAGAGCTCCTTTTGAAGCTTGTATGATAGAGCTCGTTATGCGTATTGCTGCAACCATTGGACTCTCTGGAGTACTTGGATACATATCTGTATGTATCGCCAGCCCTCTTGCTTGGTTCGGTGCCACTACGCTTCTTATTCCTGTTTATTATAAGATGGTAAGAAGGTATCAAGATACAGATACTCTCACTTCTATGCTATAGGATAAAAGAAGCGAAGTTCCATTTATGGCCTATAATGAAGTAGGAATGGAAATGGATGTGTCTACATTTCATGATAAATACAATGAGTTTCTTTCTTTGTTCGATAATGGAAAGACGATGGTTCTTTCTACTTCCGTTGATAGCAGAGTAAGCTCAAGAATGATGAGCATCATAGTTGCCGATGGCCTTTTCTACTTCCAGACTGATAAAACTCTTAGAAAATATGATCAACTCATCTCCAATCCTAATGTTGCCCTCAGTTCTAAAAATATTGAGATAGAAGGAATATGCTCATTAGTTGGTAATCCTCTCGATAACGAAGAGTTCTCTAAAGCTTACAAAAAGAGTTTTCTAGGATCCTTTAATAGGTACTCATCTCTTTCAAATGAAAGATTATTCTCAATTAAGCCAAGCTTTATAGAGCGATGGTTATATATAGATGGCGTTCCCTGTTAGCGTCGGTCAAAAATCCCTTTATGAGACATTTAAAAATGAAGAGGAAGAATATAGAATAGTAGAGTACAAAGGGGAATAAGACTCAGTATTTATGTGAGAGTACAAAAATGGAAATGACAAAAAAAGAAGATTGCCCCTGTAAGAAAAAGAAGTGTGTAAGACATGGAAATTGCACTCTATGTAGGGAGCATCATGCTGGATCCAAAAGGAAAAGACCTTGTGAAAAAGTGAAAAATACTATTGGAATAGAGCAAAATCAATAAGATCGTTCTTGTTTGCTGGTTTTTGAGTCATTGCCTACTTCGATATTGGTTGGGGGTGGTTCCTGTCTTTCTCTTGAATAAGTTATTGAAGTTATTGATATCGTGAATACCTACTTCTAAAGCAATCTTCACTGCTGGGATATCAGTGTTGATAAGAAGAGATTTTGCCTTGCTGATCCTTAACGATACTACATAGTCATAGGGAGAGAAGCCTGTGTATTTCTTGAACTCTCTTGATAGGTAGTATTTTGATACTCCAGAGTAGTCTGACAAAGAATCAAGGGTAATAGGTTCTTTGTAATTATTGTCTATATATTCAACAAGTTTCCGTATATTTTCTGGCATTAAAGAGTCTTTGGTCGCTTCGTTTGCCTTCATTTTTAGTAGATGGGTCAAGAGGCTATCTATGCAGTTTGATGCCATCCAGTCTCGATTGAGTATGGGACGACTATAGATAGTGAGTAATTCTTCTAAGTATTCCTGGGTTTTCCCGTTAAAAGATTCATGAAAAATAGGGGAAGAATATTGCATGTATTGATCATGATGATTGCTGAGTAATGGTCCTCCGATATGCAAGATGCCTATATCCCAAACATCGGAAACAGCTTCGTAATAATGATAATCGCGACAGTTGATATAGAAGCCATCCTCTTTTCCTATTTTGTATTCTTTTCCTCCATATCTGAGTATTCCATTTCCTGAATAGGTATAACCGATCATGAAAGAATCGAAATCCTTACGTTCGGTGTAAGAGTGTCTTTGGTAAAAAAAACGGTCGAAATCCTCCATATAGAATAAGTTTTCCAAGGCAAAATCTGATATAGGAGGCTTCGGAAATGTATCCACGCTTCCTGAAATGGAAACATTTGCATTGACTATGGCCTTTATATTGTAACCATGCTTGAGGGCTTCCTCATAAGAAATTCGTCGTGATGTCAGTTTTTTCTCAGATTTTGTTCTTTCAAAATGTATTCCTATTAAGCATTCTTTTTGCTTTCAAGCTTGTAGAAGCTTATAAGTATTGCAGACACTCCATATCCTATTATTGGCATAAAGGCAAAGCAGAACCAGAAGAAGTTTATGATAGAGCTTGGCTGAGCGACTATTTCTGTTGTTGAAGAAGGTGGAATATAACCAAAGAAGCTTATTCCAAATAACAGTATTGTCTGACAGAGGCCCAGAGCTACTGTCTGAGTCATACTGCTGACGGAAGCAGAGAAGCCATCAGCTCTTATGCCATTTTTCTCTTCTACGTTATCGAGAACATCAGCGAGGTACGATGCCATTACATAGGTAGGTAAGCTTCCTATAGATCTAATAAAGAGACCAATGAGAACTAAGTTTAATCTGCTTCCAGCTGCTGCTACCATTATGCTTCCCATGCATGCGATAATAAAACCGACGATAGTTACTCTCTTCTTTCCGAATTTCCTTACCATTGGCCAAAGAAGTACTATGCCAAATCCCATAGGAGCCTGTCCTATGACGTTCACTAGAAGCTGTTTTGTAGTACCGGACTGGACTGAGTTACCAAGAACCCAGTTACAGTAATAGATCATGGAGCTGTGGCTCATAGAATTACAGAGGTGTAGAAGGAGAGTGAAAACAATGACTAGAACCCAGTACTTATTAGTAAAGCATGCTTTTACCTGCACTGAAAAAGGAACATCCTCTGTCTTATCTTTCAATTCTGAGGTTACACGTTCTCTCGTGAAGAAGTATTCGATACATGTAGCAGGAATAGCGAAGATAGATATGAAACACATTACTTTCAACCAGTTGCCTCTAGATGCGTCCCCCACACCAATAGAACGAACTAAGAAAGGCATTACAACTGTTGTAAGAGCTCCTGGCAACATTGATATTGCCATAGACGACAGCATGGCTAGGCTATCGCGCTCCTTTGTATCTCTTGTGGAGAGAGGGACCATCATGGCGTGGCTTAGGGAATAAGAGGAGAAAGCAAGGCTGAAAAAAAGGTTATAGCTTATAACAACCCACGCTATTTGAAGAGAGTATGCTGCTCTTGGAACAGCATATAAAAGGAAGCCGCAAAGGGTAAAAAGAATGCCGGATAATAGTATCCAAGGTCGAGCTTTACCTTGTTTTGTCTTCGTCTTATCGATGACGCGACCAATAAGGAGCCCTATGATGCTGCTTAGTATTTTCGATAACAGTGGCATCCATGTCAGAATGACGCCTGCTATTCCCAATACATCTGTATAAAACTGAGTGAGGTAAGAGCCAGCGAGCCCATTGTAGACCATATAAGCCATGCAAGGACCGATGAAGTATCCCAAAACTCTCTCTGAGGAGGTTACATGGTCTGACTTAATTAGAGAATTAGGTAATGCGCTTGAGATTCTTTCCTTCATTTTATCCTCTGTCTATAAAAATTTGGCGACACCTGTTGAAAAAGTATGATATAAGTATAAATAGAGGAATATGTGAAAACAACCAACAGATAGAGTGAATGTGTCGCCAAAAGGAGAGAGAATGGATATAAGAAGCAAAAAAACAAGAGAAAGTATAGAGAATTGTTTTCTTGAGTTACTAAGGAAAAACCATGTATCCAAGATAACAGTATCTGAGATATGCGGCATGGCAGATATTAATCGTGCCACCTTCTATAAGCACTTCTATGACTTAAAAGAACTACAAAACACAATGGAAGACAAAGTCCTTTCTGATCTAAAGAGCTTTCTGGAATCAAGAGCCTTCTCATCTAACGGTACATACCTAAGTATGCTTATTGAGCTCTTAAATCATATGAAAGAGTATGGTGGCAAGTACTATGTACTATGTTCAGAGAACGCCGCGTCTGATCTCCCCTCTAGGACATTCCAACTTCTTTATTCTCTTTCTTTTCCAATCCTTCAACAAAAGTTTTACCCGTCCGATGACCACAAGGCAGAGATGCTCTATAACTTCATATCTCACGGAAGCGGGATAATACTTAGCACTTGGCTGAGATCAAATTGCAAAGAAAGCGTAGAAGAAGTAGCTGCTTTCATCATGGACAGCAGCTGTGCTGTCGTGGAAGCTTCCTTAAATCGCGAGAAGAAGGCGAAATAATGATCGATACTTATATTCAGAAGTTCTTCGATATGATGATGGAGTGTTATGGCGTCTCTTCCTGGATCTATGATGATAACTTAGAAGTTTTATACACAACTAGTGAAAGCCCCAATCTTTATAAAGTCCTACTTTTAGGAAAAGGTAGAAAAGAAGCCATACTTGAGCATTATTCACAAAAAGACTCTCCTTTAATTGTCAGCGATGATATAGGGCTGATGTGGGGTGTCGTAAAGAATAAAAAAAAGAAAGACGATGACACTTACTATATACTTGGACCTATTCTAAATAAAGAGCCTACTCCACAGATTTGGAATGATCTACTTGAGCCCTTAAGCCTTGAGTTCTCTAACAAATGGAATCTAATTAGCAACCTCAAGTATCTTCCATGTATATCTATTATTGTTTTCTTTCAACATGTCATAATACTTTCTTACTATGTTAACCAAGAAAATATAAGAACAAGCAATTTTGATTATTACACCACTAGGCAAGTATCGAAGAAGAAAGCAAACGAAGAAAAGAAAGGTAAAGCTCCTCATGCTTCTCCTCTTACTGAGAAGAAGTTATTAGATATGGTTAGGACAGGAAACCTGGATTACCATAAAGTCCTAGCAGAAGCTGGAGTAGCCAGCCCTGGAATAAGAGTAGATAGCTCAGATCCAATCAGGCAGGCAAAGTATTCTGTCGTTGCGTTTATTACACTCTGTACCCGCGCTGCCATTGAAGGAGGCTTATCTAGCGAAATGGCATATACTCTCAGCGATACCTATACTCAAAGTGTGGACAACTCCCACTCTGTTTCTCAGGTAGCCGCAGTAAGCCACACAATGTACGAGGATTTTATAAGGCGAGTCAATAGAGTCAAGAACGAGGGAGATGTCTCTAGATCTGTTCGTCTTTGCTGCGATTATATCGATGTGCATCCAGAAGAAGAAATAACGCTTTCTCTCCTTGCTGACAAAGTGGGATACTCAGAGAATTACCTAGGTAGAAAGTTTAAGGCAGAGATGCATATGCCTATAAATGCCTATCTAAGGAAAGCCAGAGTCGAGAAGGCAAAGATGCTTCTATTATTCACTAATGAAAGCATCCAAGATATTGCTGACGAACTCCATTTCTGTTCTCAGAGCTACTTTGCTGAGGCCTTTAGAAAGGAGACTGGTTTAAGTCCTTTGGAATATAGAGATAAAAATAAGAA
>JALFCJ010000282.1 GCA_022771185.1 Spirochaetales bacterium
GTAACGGCAGCGTTGGAAACGACGTCACTCCAAATATCGTGACAATACCATCCATCCCTCTCTCTCTTCCTGAGCCCTTGGACATTGCAGTAAGGGGGGAAGTATATCTTCCTAAGAAAGAGTTTGAAAAGGTAAATGCAACACTGCCAGAAGACGAGAAGGCGGCAAATCCAAGAAACCTTGCCGCAGGAACTGTAAGGCGTCAGAAGTCTCAGGAAGCTGCAAGAATCCCATTGGATATGTATTGCTATGAAGGATTCTGGGGAGACGAGGAAGCTACTCCAAAAGATCACTTGCATATAATGAAGAAGCTTTCTGACCTTGGCTTCAGGATCAACCCTGACTTCGCTTTCTTCTCCAGAACTAAAGAGGAAGCTGAAGAGAGACTGAAGGAAGCAGGACTGGAAGGCACTGGGTATGGTTTTTCTGATATCAAAGAATACATCTCCCGCATGACAGAAAAGAGACCAGGGCTGGATCATGAAATAGACGGTCTCGTGTTCAAGATTAACGAGCTTGATGTTAGACAAGAGTTCGGATATACAGAACACCATCCAAGATGGGCCATTGCATATAAATTCGAGTCTCCACAGGCAGAGACCACGCTATTGGGCATCACAGTGCAGGTCGGAAGGACCGGTAGAATAACGCCGGTTGCTGAGATAGCGCCTGTAGCTCTTGGTGGCTCTACAATTAGGCGCGCTACTCTTCATAACCAGGAATACATAGACTCTCTTGAACTTGCTATCGGAGACAGAGTGTCCATAACAAAGAGAGGGGATGTAATACCAGCTGTAGAAGAAGTAGTGGAGAAGAATGAAGAGGGTAACACTACCTACAAAATACCTCTCACATGTCCTTGCTGCGGCTCTGAATTGGTGCATAAAGGCGTTCATCTCTTCTGCTCCAACTATGATTGCCCTGACCAAGCTAAGGGAAGAATATCTTTCTTCTCTTCCCGTGACCAAATGGATATAGACTCCATGGGGCCCAAGACTGTGGAGCTATTATGGAACAATAAGCTTTTGAAGAGAGTAGAAGACATCTATACTCTCGACTACTCCAAAGCGTTGGAAATGAAGATTCCAGGAATAGGAGAAAAGACAGTAGAAGCTTTGAAAAAAACTGTAGAGGAATCTAAAAATAGGCCATATGCCATAGTTCTCTCTTCTTTAGGTATTCCTGATTGTGGAACAAAAACCGCTCGTCTCTTATCTGAGGGTGGATTTGATTCCTTGGAGAAACTGCGCCTTGCCGCAGAGAAGGGAGATACTGCTCCATTCCTCTCTATTAAAGGAATGGGGGAAGAGACTGCAAAGACACTTATCGAAGCATTTAGAGACCCCAATCTTCTTTCGACTATTAATGCCCTTACTGCCATCGGTCTCCATGTGTCTGAAGAAATGGATAAGAAAGAAGAAGAGGACAAGCCTCAGATATTCACAGGAGAAGTGTGGTGCGTCACAGGTTCCTTCGAGAACTTTAATCCTCGATCCAAGGCTTTGAAAGAAATAGAGATGAGGGGAGGACGCACTGTAAGCAGCGTCACAAGTAAGACTACACATCTCCTTGCAGGAAAGGGCGGAGGCTCCAAAAGGGCTGATGCAGAAAAACTGGGAGTCAAAATAATAACAGAAGATGAGTTTTTACTTCTTTTAGGCATAAAAGTGGGTGAAAAACAGGATGAAGGGCCCCAAGACGGTTTTCTTTTTTAAAGGATTTGTTGAGAAAGTATTGGCATAAGAGGTAACAAATAATTACTCTTTTTCCATCTTATTTTGCTGGAGGATAAATATGAAGGAACTGGCAATAGAATTAAACAGTATTCTTAAAGATTCTTGTGTATACGACTTACTGGGAAAGAAGGGAAAGAACATGTATTTCCCAAAGGGTATAGTCGCTCAGTCTGCTGAAGCTGGAGAAAAGGCCAAAAGATACAATGCAACTGTAGGCTTGGCTCAGGAGAAAGGCGAGCCATTCTGCCTCAGCGATATTTATTCTTCATTTGTACCAGGAGTCCTCTCAAAGAAGGAAATCTTCTCTTACGCTCCAGGCGGTGGTGATAAAGAATTGAGAGCTATGTGGAAGAAGGCCATGGTGGAGAAGAACCCAACTCTAGAAGGGAAACTCACTTCCACTCCTATTGTCACAGGTGGCCTGACACATACTATCAGCATAATCGCAACACTATTTATGGATGAAGGCGACGAAGTAGTGTGCCCTGATCTTTATTGGGACAACTATCAGCTGATCTTCGAAGATCTTGCTGGAGGAGAGTTAAAGACATTCCCTTCCTTCAAGGATGGAGGGTTTAATACTGAGGGTATGAAGAAAGCCCTTAGGGAGTGTAAAGGAGATACAGCTAGATTAATCCTTAATTTCCCTAATAACCCTACTGGTTACTCTCCATCAAAGAAAGAGGCGGAAGAGATTGTAAAGGCTGTAAAGGAAGTAGCAGATGAAGGAAAGAAGATTCTTGTAATAAGCGACGATGCATATTTCGGACTCTTCTATGAAGAGGAGACTGAGAAAGAATCACTCTTTTCCCGTTTCTCGGATGCCCATGAAAACATCTTGGCTGTAAAAGGCGATGCAGCTACTAAGGAAGAGATGGTATGGGGGTTCAGAGTAGGATTCATCACATATGCAGGAAAGGCTTTAGGAACAAAAGAACTTGATGCTTTGGAAAAAAAGACTCTTGGCGCTGTAAGATGTACTGTCTCCAACTGCGATAGACCCGGCCAGTCTCTATTGAAGATAGGTATGAAGGGTTCGGAGTACGACAAAGACAAGCAGCACCTATTCGATACTGTTGGTGAAAGATACAGAGTCATACAGAAGACACTTGAAGCATACAAAGACAGCAAGCTGCTTCAGCCATATCCATTTAACTCAGGATATTTCATGGCTTTCGATACTATGGGAAGAGACGCTGAGGAGCTTAGACAGCACCTTCTCTCCAAGTACGAAGTAGGTGCCATCAATATTATGGGAAGAACTCTTAGACTGGCATATTGCTCAGTTGAAAAAGAGAATCTTGAAGACTTGGTCAGGATCGTTTATAAGGCGGCAGAGGAGATATGGAGCTAGATACCAAACTCTACATAACAGGCAGTGACGGCAAGAAGTACATGGGCATCGGGGTTCTGTGGCTATTGGAAGAAATAGATAAATCCAAGTCCCTTCGTTCAGCTAGTATTAATATGGGTCTTTCTTATTCCAAAGCTTATGGTATGCTTAAAAGACTAGAAGAAGAGGTAGGAAGACCATTTGTGGAGAGAAAGAGGGGAGGAGCTAACCGGGAAGGCTTGGAGCTCACCACTTTTGCCCGAAGCTATATGGATCTCTACAGAGAATTCCAGACTTCTGCAAAAGAAGCTGCAGAAAAAGAGTTTGTTTCATTTAGAGAAAAAGTGGAGACTTTGATTGAGGAGGATAGAAATGATTAAACAGGAATTCACAATCGATAGAATCGGAGAGGCGAAGATCGATAACCCGATACGTATGTCATCTGTCCATGGCGATGGAAGCGCAGACTATGTAGAAGATACAGATAAAATATACCTCAACATAGACCACGATGAATCTGATGAGTCAAAAGACCAGGAAGATGTTCTTGAACTCGCAGGTCCGAGAAAGAAAATCTATTTCAATCCTGCACATGTCCATGCAGCCATCTGTACTTGTGGTGGTATTTGCCCGGGACTTAACAATGTAATAAGAAGTGTTGTCAGATGTTTCTGGTATAGATACGGTGTAAGAAGAATAACAGGAATCCCATTTGGATATCTTGGTCTCTTGGAAAACTCTCCATGGCCGATGATCGACCTTACTCCAGATGTTGTGGACGACATCCAGGAAAAGGGTGGTACTATCCTTGGTTCTGCAAGAGGTGGTGGAAAGGAAGTAGAGCAGATTGTCGATACCCTGGAGCGCCAGAATATCAATATCCTAATTGCCATCGGTGGCGACGGTACTTTGAGAGGTGCCTATGATATCGGAGAAGAGGTAAAGAGAAGAGGCCTCAAGATAGCTGTAGTAGGCGTTCCTAAGACAATCGACAATGATTTGTCATTTATCGACACATCCTTTGGTTTCGATACAGCAGTTGCATCTGCAGTTCCTGCTGTTAGAGGCGCCCACGTGGAAGCCAAGAGTGCATATAACGGAATAGGACTAGTAAAGGTCATGGGAAGAGAGTCTGGATTTATCGCAGCACATACTTCCCTTGCACAGAGCGACGTAAACTTCTGTCTTATTCCTGAGAACCCCTTTGACTTGGATGGCCCTAATGGCTTGTTGCATCACCTTGAAAAGAGAATCTTGGATAGAGGACACGCAGTAATCCTTGTTGCAGAAGGCGCAGGTACAGACCTTGTTCCTCCAACAGGAGAAGTTGATGCCGGCGGGAACATCAAGTATCAGGATATCGGAGTATTCTTGAAGGAAAAGATCAAAGAGTACTTCAAAGAGAAGAATATCCCAGTGTCCATCAAGTACATCGACCCTTCATATATTATTAGAAGTACAGCGGCAAATAGCTATGATTCTATTTACTGCGCACGTCTTGGTGCCCATGCCGTCCATGCAGCGATGGCTGGAAAGACACAGTGTATAGCATCAAGTGTAAACAATAGGTTCGTATATATACCTATCAAAGCGGCAGTTGCAAAACGTAACCATGTTAATCCTGAAGGAGCCCTTTGGAGAGACGTATTGGAGAACACAAGACAGCCTGTAAGCATGAAAAACTAAGGAGGAAAAATGGCCAAAGCTCCCAACATTGACGTCCCGCTCAATAAGCTGGATAAGGTTTTTCTAGATGCATCGCCTTTTTTCAAGATTGTCCCGTTGAGAGTCAAGATGACTTTCAACGAGCTAAATGAGGAGGCTTTGGAAAATCTGGAAGAATATGCCAACGTGGAGGATGGAACCGTTGAAAGATGGATACTTGTTCCAGATAGAACACCTCTTGGAGTCCTCTCTTCTATAATCAGCAGGTCTTTTGGTCTGATACCATCATTTATGGGATCCTTCTTTGCATTGGAAGACGATGACTGGGATAGGCTGTGCCCAAATCTTGAGACATATCTTAATCATTGTGGAGATATATTCGAGACCCCTCCTGATTCCACATTCTGCCTATGCATGGAAGATTTGGGATTTAGCTCCAAGAATATGATCCCTCCGCTTATCCCTGCATTGATGATGCCTCCTGAGAGAAGTTATGAAGAAGCCCAGAAAGCCATTTCTGAGAAGATTGGAGATGCCTGGGAGAAAGGCTTAGACCTGAACGGAAGGAACGTATCCCTATCAGAGTGTCCTGCTAACCTCGATTTTCTCTCTTCCTTTGAGAAAGAAAATGATGAATATGTCTTTTCCGACAACCTCTCTCCAGACCTGCAGATTAAGGATGTTTTGACAACCAAAGGAAAGAAGAAATACTCCTTCGACCAAAGGCCAAAGGGAAAGAGACCTATGGTATCGAGGTGGGCTCCAAAGCCATTTACAGATAAGCTATTGATGATGCAGTACACAGAGGAAGGTTTTGAAGGTTTTACTTTCGAAATAACAATGGAAGACAATGTGTACCCTCTCATCAAAGAAGGTTATTTAACGGTGGACGAGTATCTGGAGTCTTTGAAGTATGTCCTCAAAGAGTCTGCTCCCGATTGTATCTACAAAAAGGGATACGATTTATTCGGTCCTGACCAGATCTTCTACTACCAGTTTATTATGGCTATCCATGGAGACAGAAGAGAAGAAATGTTGGACCAAGCAAAGAAAGTTGGCTGGCGTGAGCCATATATAGATATAAAGAAAGTATTGAGGTAATTATGAATATAGTGCCTTCTAGAGTCTTTTCAGGATTATATATAATCATCGACTGTGTATTTCTTTTGATCCTAGGGGCAATGTTGTTTTTCTCGAAGCGTAGAAGAGCTCTGTTCTTCGGTCTCTTCGGAGGCCTCTTATACTTTATTGTAGACTATGGAATATTCTATCGCGCTTTGGGAGCCAGAATTGTTCAAGGAGCACCCACAGGTCCATTCCTATTCTGGCTCAGCATGAGTTATGGCTTTACCAACTTTGTCTGGATTTATCTTATGCTGGATAAAGACGAGTATAGAGTGGAGTGGTCTGTGTTTATCTTTTTCTATTGGATATCTGAAGCGCTCCTCTCTGAAAACTTCGGCTCTTCCTGGCCTGTGATCTCTATATCTAGGACAACCACATCATACCATGGAGTAATGGCCCTTATTCTTATAGTGGGTTATTTGATTCTTATAGTTGAGAATATCTTCTTAAAAAAGAAGATCAATATTCCATATCTCTTGTTTATTGGAATCACAGTACAACTTGGATGGGAGACAGCACTTCTTGTAACAGGAATACGCCAGTCTGGAATAGAGACATTAGTCATCAACTCCCTTATAGAGACAAATCTAGGTCTTCCTTATATTTATCACATCCATAAATATATTGATGATCGTTTTGGAAAAGAAAAACGCTGAAGCAATTATTATAAAACTCAAATTCAATAAAATTTTATCTATCTTTTTGTGTGGTATATATCGTACAATCATCATTGATGGGGTTATTGCCCAATTTAATAAAAAGGAGAATCTATATATGCCTGAACCATTCGACTATTCTGTAGTGGATGCTGCATTGGAAAAATGCGGGTGTAAACAAAGCGCCATAATAGCAATCCTTCAGACAATTCAGGAACACTACCACTATCTCCCAGAGGAAGCATTTCCATATCTCTCTAAAAAACTGGAAATGAGCGAAGCCAGGATATTCAGCGTCGCAACATTCTATGAGAATTTTTCTTTGGAAAAGAAGGGAAAGTATGTAATCAAATTCTGTGACGGCACAGCTTGCCATGTAAGAGGCTCTGTCCCAATCCTAGAAAGAGTAAGATCTGAATTAGGTGTCACAGAGAAAAAGAAGACTACTGACGACCAGCTTTTTACCATTGAGACAGTATCTTGTCTTGGAGCCTGTGGACTTGCACCAGTAATGACGGTAAATGATGTAGTTCATCCTGCAATGACCCCAGACAAGGCTATGGAAGTCATCTACAGCCTTAAAGTCAAGGAGGAATCCAAATGAGTGATAAATTCCAGACAAGGGCCTCCCTTGATGAAGCAAGAGCACTTTGGAAAAACGCTTATGACAACCAGACAAGAAAGATAATTGTCTGCGGAGGAACAGGCTGCGTTGCCGGCGGCTCATTAAATATCTACGACACATTAAAGAAGCTCATGGAAAAGAATGGCATCAATGTGGCCGTAACGCTTGAGCATGAACCTCATGGAGAAGAAGTAGGGCTTAAAAAGAGCGGATGCCATGGCTTCTGTGAAATGGGTCCACTTGTAAGAATAGAACCACAGGGTTGGCTTTATACAAAGGTCAAAGTCGATGATTGCAAAGAGATTCTCGAGAAGACTGTGCTTGAAGGTGAGTACATCGATAGACTTGGATATTCTGCAGCAGGTGTTCTCTATAAAAAGCAGGAAGAGATTCCATTCTATAAGCAGCAGAACAGAGTCGTTCTGGAGCACTGTGGTAGAATAGATGCAGACAGTATCGAAGAATATATCGCAATCGGCGGATATGCATCCCTTGAAAAAGCTCTCTTTGACATGAAGGAAGAAGAGATTATCGAAGAGATAAAGAAATCTATTCTCAGAGGACGTGGAGGCGGAGGCTTCCCTACCGGAAAGAAATGGGAGCAGGTAAGAAGAGCAAAGGGAGACCAGAAGTACGTTGTATGTAATGGTGACGAAGGTGATCCAGGTGCATTTATGGACCGTTCGATTATGGAAGGCGACCCCCATAGAATGCTTGAAGGTATGATCATCGCAGGCATCGCTGTAGGGGCTACTGAAGGATATATTTATGTAAGAGCCGAGTATCCATTGGCTGTAAAGAGACTACAGAAAGCTATCATTGAGGCCGAGAGAATAGGAATCCTTGGTGACGATATCCTGAGTTCCGGCAAGTCCTTTAGAATCCATATTGCAAAGGGTGCCGGTGCTTTTGTATGCGGTGAAGGTTCCGCCCTTACTGCAAGCATCGAAGGAAAGAGAGGCTTCCCTCGCGTCAAGCCACCTCGCACTACTGAGCATGGTCTCTTTGATTCTCCTACTGTTCTTAACAACGTTGAGACTTTTGCAACTGTTTCCCAGATAATCGGAAAGGGAGCAGACTGGTACCTCTCTATTGGAACTGCCAATAGCCCTGGAACAAAGGCTTTTGCCCTTACTGGAAATATTACAAACACAGGTCTTATTGAAGTCCCGATGGGAACTACACTGAGAAAGATCATCTTCGATATCGGTGGAGGAATGAGAGGAGACGGCGAGTTTAAGGCTGTACAGATCGGAGGACCAAGTGGTGCTTGTCTTACAAAAGAGCATTTGGACCTTCCTCTCGACTTCGATAACCTTAAAAGTATCGGGGCTATGATAGGTTCCGGTGGACTTGTCGTCATGGACAGCCATACTTGTATGGTTGAAGTTGCAAGATTCTTTATGCACTTTACTCAGAATGAATCCTGTGGAAAGTGTGTTCCATGTAGAGAAGGCACAAAGAGAATGCTGGAGATATTGGAGAGAATAGTCGCTGGAAACGGACAGGAGGGCGATATCGAACTCTTGGAGGAGCTCTCCGATACTATTTCCCATACAGCTCTCTGTGGCCTTGGAAAGTCTGCTCCAAACCCTGTAGTCAGCACAATCAAAAACTTCAGAAGCGAGTATGAGGCCCATATCCGCGATAAGCGCTGTCCAGCAGGACAGTGTCAGAAGCTAAAGAGAATCTATATCGATCCTCTTACATGTAAAGGATGTTCAGCTTGTTCTAGAAAGTGTCCTGTCAATGCAATATCAGGCAAAATCAAAGAGCCGTTCCATATTGATCTGGAGAAGTGTATACGCTGCGGATCTTGTATTTCAACCTGTAAGTTCGGTGCAGTGAAGGAGGCATAAGATGATCAAAACTGAATTTATGTATGTGGATGATATCCCGGTAGTAATCAATGGCGAAAAGAATATGCTTCAGCTTATTAGAAAGACAGGTGTCAAACTCCCTACCTTCTGTTACCATACGGACCTCTCTATCTATGGAGCCTGCAGAATGTGTATGGTTGAGGATGAGAAGGGTAACTTATATACAGCCTGCTCCACACCTCCAAAAGCTGGACTAAAGATCAAGACAAACACAGCTAGGCTCAGAAGATACAGAAAGAACATTCTTGAGCTGTTACTTGCAAACCACTGTAGAGACTGTACTACATGTGTAAACAACAAGGCTTGTAAGCTTCAGGATCTTGCAGTTAGATTTAATATCGAAGGTGTAAGATTCCCTAACAGAAGCGATGATAACAGAGTGACCAACAGCAGTTCCTGTATCACATTCGACAGTGGTAAGTGTATCCTTTGCGGCGACTGTGTAAGAACTTGTCATGAAGTACAGAATGTAGGAGCCATAGACTTTGCTTATAGAGGTTCCAAGATGGTGATCTCTACAGCTTTTGGCAAGCCTCTTTCTGAGACTCCTTGTGTAGGTTGCGGACAGTGTGCAGTGGCTTGTCCTACTGGAGCAATCATGCCTAAGAGCGATATAGCCCGTGTATGGAATGCAATTGCAGATCCAAATGTAAAGACTGTTGTTCAGGTGGCTCCTGCCGTAAGAGTTGCAATGGGAAATATGGAGGGCGTCAAGGAAGGCTTGAATGTAGACGGCAAGATCTTTGCCGCTCTAAGAAAAATGGGCTTTGATGAAGTCTACGATACTTCTTTCAGCGCAGATATCACAGTAATAGAGGAATCTAAGGAGTTCTTGGAAAGACTCAACAACGGCGGAAAGCTTCCTATCATCACATCCTGCTGTCCTGGTTGGATTCAGTACTGCGAAAAGAAGCATCCTAACCTCTTGGGCAATGTCTCTACATGCCGCTCTCCTATGCAGATGTTCGCTTCCATTATTAAGGAAGAGAGAAAAGAGAAGGGCAAAGAGCTTTTCCATGTTGCAATCATGCCTTGTACAGCAAAGAAGTTTGAAGCTGAGAGAGATGAATTTAAGAAGAACGGCATTCCTAATGTTGATGCAGTCATCACTTCTGAAGAGTTTACTCACATGCTTAGAGAAGCTGGAATCCTCCTTGCAGACCTGGATCCGGAACCTGTTGACGCTCCATATGACAGAAAGAGCGGTGCCGGTGTAATCTTCGGAGTAACTGGTGGTGTAACTGAAGCGGTGCTGAGAAATGTTGTGGAAGAGAAGAGCAGAGGTACAGTGTCTAAGATTTCTCAAATTGGTGTAAGAGGAAACGAAGGCATCAAAGAGTTTGAAATAGGAAACGAGGATACTTTAGTGAAGATTGCTGTTGTCAGCGGACTAATGAACGCAGAGAAAGTCTTGAAGCGAGTAGAGAACGGCGAACACTTCGACATCATCGAAGTCATGGCATGCCCAGGCGGATGTGTTGCAGGAGGTGGCCAACCATTTGTACACGCAGAGGTAAGACAGAAGAGAGGAAATGGACTCTATGAGACAGACAGCCTTCTTTCCCTGAGACACTCTGAAGACAACCCTGCTGTAAAAGCTTGCTATGATAGACTCCTAAAGGGGCGCGAGCATCAGCTCTTACATGTAGATTATACAAAATAAAGAGTGAGATATGAATTATTTGGACACTATGTCTGTAGTGTCCAATAATTTTTAGTTTTTGTGATGTGCAATTTGTTGCAATTAACGAAATTACAGAATGAATATAAAATTTTTCAAAAATTTTTGTTTTATCGGTTTACATTCTTTTTTGAAATGATTATATTTTGCTTAGAAATCGAGAGAAGTGTTAATTCTTCGGTTTCAGTAACCTCCTTTTGTTCCCCTCACACGGTTTCCTCCTTTTTGCCGATGAGGGGTTTTTTATTCTCTATTTTCTTTACTGTCAAACTACTTTTTTAAAGCTCATTGTTGACCGAGCTGTATTTCATGGTTCTCCTGTTTTTTTCGTCAATTACAGTTTTACCAAGCTATACAATTCTTTTTCTATATTTATTTCTTGTTATTTACTTCTCTCTTACTCTTGACCATCAGATTTTCGGAAGAACCAGAAAGAAGATAAAACTTAGCCTGCCTATAAATGAAATCGGGCTTATTATCAATGAAGAGAGTAGTAGTGATTATTCTCTTCTAAAGGAAAAACTTGAGGGCATTATTAATGGTTGAGATAAAGGCTGTTATCTTTGATCTTGATGGTGTCTTATGCTTCACAGATATGTATCATCTCGAGACTTGCAAAAACGCATGGCTTATCTCTTCCTCCTGATTTCTCACTCCCAACTAAGGGTGTCGGGAGAAGAGAGAGCTCTTGATGTTCTAAAGTATTTACAAGAAAAGGGAATTAAGATTGCTCTTGGTTCTTCAAGTATAAATGCACGAACAATAATAAAAAAGCTTGGAATTGAGAAAGAACTTGATGTGATAGTTGACGGAACCTTAATAAAGAAAGGTAAACCGGACCCTAAAGTATTTAATGAAGCGGCAAGACTTTTGAAAGTACCAAACAACGTTTCGTTGGTCGTTGAAGACTCAATAGCTGGAATAATTGTAGCTAGGCGTGGCGGATTTATGACAGCAGTTATCTCTTCTCTTCCAATGCCAGGGGATGTGATGATCTATGCCAAATCTCTATCTGCATTAAAAGATGAGATAGAGAAAAGGATGAATATCTAATGAAAATGGGCACAGGGCCCATCTTCAAAGATATCTATCGTTTGCGCTGGCTTTATTGACCATGCGCCAGGAGACAGAGAAGAGTACGATAATAAATGCAATGAATATGAGGTTTCCTTGCCATCCATAGAGGGAAGTGCACAAAAAATCATAAGTTCCATGCATAAGTACCGGTAGGACGAAGGCAAGAATCTGGGAGGCCTTCTTTTTAGGTATGTTGCCCCAATAGTCATATCTTCTTTCAAGGCCATACCACACTCCCATGATGACACCGAAGGATGCATGACCTGGAACAGCAGTAAGTGCTCTTACTATGGCAGTGGAGAATCCATATCTGAATACATAGATTAAGTTCTCCCAAAGAGCAAATCCCATAGATACTGCCACAGCATATACTACAGCATCGTATTGGCAGTTGAATTCAGGACTGTTCCATGTCTTCTTTCTTAATAGATAGTACTTGGAACCTTCTTCGCTCATTGCAACCACCACGTAATACATGATCACGTTATATAAGACAGTCTGATAAGTAAAAAAGAAGGAGAGAATAAATGAACCAAGTCTCTCAAGTATCATTGCAGCAAATGTGGAAAGTATCCCCCAGCCAACAAGAGATAAAATAAACAAAGGAGACTCTTTCTCCAGTTTATCTTTTCTCATGACATGGACCAAAAGAAGAATTGCCGGGATAACTGCAGCAAATGTCAGAATTGTTCTTATTTGACGAAAAAATAAATACATTTAACCGCCTCCAGATATATTCCTTTCATAATTGTCGCCATATGAGGCAAAGTGTAAAGAAAAAAGATAAAAGAATCTTCAAAAAATTACTAAACAAAAATTAAGGGAATGTGTATAGTGTCATAGGTAATTAATAAACATTGTGTTTGTTAAAGTGGTAGACAGCATGGAGGGTTTGTCTTTTATGGGGCATCCCCCCTTGATTAGCCTCTGGGAGATGAGCCCTCCATTTTGTCCATCGACTTTATATTTCATGGCTCTTTCTAAACGTCTTGAAATCCTTCTTTGAAAGAAACTCCACGTTCTCTACACTCCTTCCTGCCATAAACTGCCAGATGGCGCTTTCTGCTTCTTCTCTGCCTTTTGCGTTCTTGAATGGCAGGAAGCCATGCATGGCATTTTCTGCAATAAGTACCTTTGCTTTTGTGCCTGCAGATGAAAGAGCTTGTCCATACAGAATGGAGTCATCTCGTAACGGGTCTATTTCAGCCCCTATAATCAGTGCATCAGGGAGTCTTGATAAATCTGGTGCCAAAGACGGCGACATCATAGGTGAAAGGCTGTCTTTAAGTTCTCTTGAGTAGTTTTTAATAAACCAGCTTAAAGCCTTCTGTGTTAGTACAGGTGTCTCTTTATAGCTCTCCATGGATTCTGTTCTAAGCCTACAGTCTGTCATAGGGTAGAGAAGGATTTGACCTGAGAGTGTGGGGCCCTTTCTGTCACGTAGGAGAATAGTTGCAGTCGCAGCCAGTGTGGCCCCGAAACCATCTCCTGCCACATATATCCTATCTGGGTCTATTTTCCAGTATTTTGCTCCTTCAAAAGCCCAAAGAATGGCGTCGTAGCAATCCTCTACTGCTGTAGGGAATTTATATGTAGGAGCCAACCTGTAGTCTATCAGAAGAACAGCAGTTCCCATTGTATAGGAAAAATACTTTAACCAAGAGGAGTAGAAGTCCATGTTGCCATGAAGCCACCCTCCACCGTGGCAGAATATTGTAAGAGGCATGACACCTTTCTCTTCTTTCTGCTTTTGGTTGATCAAAAAGTATGCTGTTATTGTTCCTCCGTCGGAAACAGGAATAATAAATGTTGTAGAGGACATATCGTGCCACGTGGTCTTAAGATACTTTTTCCTTATCTTATTTGGCACAGCCCTGCTGTTTAAATCTTTTATATCATCGGGAGACAAGCTTTCAGGGTCGGGGTTGAAAAAATACCTAAACCCCTGAATGAAAGATTTGTCTACCCTGTCTTTATTCTTAATTGACATATTTAGATTGTCATTCAAAAACTGGGGGTTTGCAATATTTTATCCATCATAAATCTCTAAGTGCTATGAAAAAAACACTATAAAATGTGACATTTTGTATAATTTCGATGGAACTAATAAGAAATCCCTTCCGAAGAAGGGACTCGCTCATATTAAATTCTTTGCCGGGTATATAGGATCACTTGTAAACTGGATTCCTAGTTTTCTTAGTCCTGCACTGTCTCCTGGGGATGGGATGTGAGTCATATGTACTTCCATTCCCTTTAATCTCGGAAGGGCCTCTAGAGCCTTTCTGCTGTCGCTGTCTTCAGCAGCGCTCATAGCTAATGCAATAAGCGTTTCGTCCAGGTTTAAGGAAACACCTTTTCCACTAAGAACGTCTCTTTTCATTGTAGTGACGGAAGCGATGACACTCTTTTGGATTAAGTCTTTTTCTTTCTCCACTCCAGCCATAACCTTCAGTGCGTTAAGTATCAAGGCAGATGATGCATGAAGCACCATAGAGTTATGAGCGGTGACTATTCTTCCGTCAGGTAACTCGATGGCTGCAGCACAGACTGTACCGTCCTTTCCCTTTCCGCTTTCGATGGCTTTTTTAAGGGCCTCTCTGGCAGGTATCACAACCGCCCTCATTTCAGGAGTAAGCTGAGCCTTGTCCATGATGGCGTTGATTCTTCCCACCGTCTCATCGTCGCATAACCCGGAAGCGTAGTCTGTTTTGATCTTGAAGTATCTTCTGATAATCTCTTGTCTTCCAGCTTCTCTACAAGCTTCGTCGTCTGTAATACCGAAGCCACATCTGTTTACACCCATATCTGTCGGTGACTTATATGGACACTCGGAGTTGTTTATCCTCTCGATTATCTTTTTCAATAATGGATATGCCTCTAAGTCTCTATTGTAGTTTACGGTTACCTTTCCATAAGCTTGTAGATGGAAGTGGTCGATTAAGTTGACGTCTCCCAAATCTGCAGTGGCGGCTTCATATGCTATATTTACAGGATGATCCAGAGGGAGATTCCAGATAGGGAAAGTCTCAAGCTTGGAGTAGTGAGGAGTCTCTCCCATTCTTGCTTCGTGATACATCTGATTAAGGCATGTGGCAAGTTTGCCACTTCCGGGGCCTGGTGCGTTCACAACTACAACAGGAGCCTCCACAGGAATGTATTCATTTTTTCCATATCCCTCTGGAGATACGACAAGATCGATATTTGACGGATATCCTGGAGTTGCCGTATGTGTGTAGACTTTTATTCCCATTCTCTGGAGTTTCTCTTTAAAGAGCACTGCAGAAGCCTGACCTTCAAAGCGTGTAATTACTACTTTGTCGCATTTGATGTCATATTTGGAGAAGTCGTCGATCATCTTCAAAACATCCGCGTCGTAGCTGATACCAAAGTCTCCACGTATCTTTCTCTTCTCAATATCTCCTGCATATATACATATTATGATATCCAAGTGTTCTTTAAGACTCTGAAATACCTTCATCTTTGCGTTTGGATCAAAACCGGGAAGAACACGTGACGCATGCAGGTCATGAAGGAGTTTCCCTCCACACTCTATATAGAGTCTTCCCTTGCTTTCATGGACTCTTTCCAAAATATAACGAGTTTGTTCTTGAATATATTTCTCGCTGTCAAAGCCTATTTTGTTCATGATTGCTCCAAAATAATGGGGTCGGAGACCCGACCCCGAGTGTGAGTTATCTTCAGATCAAGAGATCTGCGAATGCCTTGAGGACTTCATCGCCTTCACATCCGTTAAGTACTTTCTTTGCAAGAACTTTTCCTAGCTGTACGCCTTCCTGGTCAAAGGAGTTGATGTTCCACAAGAAGCCTTGGAACATGACCTTGTTTTCAAAGTGTGCAAGAAGTGCTCCCAAAGCCTGGGGTGTAAGCTTGTCTCCATAGATAAGGGAAGATGGTCTGTTTCCTCCGAACTCCTTGTTTGGGTTCTCGTCATTCTTTCCAAGAGCGAAAGCTACTATCTGGGCGGAAAGGTTTGCGTTCAGCTTCTTCTGACTTGTTGAACCTGCTGTCTCGATATCCATTCCTCTCTGGTTATCCTTGAAACCGATAAACTGCAATGGGATGATATCTGTTCCCTGATGAAGAAGCTGGTAGAAGGAGTGCTGTCCGTTTGTGCCTGGTTCTCCGAAGATTACAGGACCTGTTACATAGTCGATAGGCTCTCCGTTTCTATTTACATGCTTTCCGTTTGATTCCATGTCAAGCTGCTGGAGATGAGCAGGGAATCTTGAGAGGGCCTGGGAGTATGGAAGAATAGCTGTAGAAGGGTAGCCAAGTACGTTTCTCATATAGAAGCCGTTCATAGCATCCATAAGGGCTCCATTCTTTTTGACACTTGGATTGAGAGCCTTTACATCCTCTTCATGTGCACCCTTAAGGAGTTTCTCAAATGTTGAATATCCGAAGGCAAGAGAGAGGACTACGCCGCCCACAGCACTTGTAGATGAGTATCTTCCGCCGATATAGTCGTCAATGAAGAAAGAGGCGAGCATAGATGAGTCTTTTGCAAGTGGACTTGTCTTACTTGTAACTGCAACCATGTGCTTTGAAGCGTCGAAGCCTGGAATTGGTGCTTTCTTCAATACGTCCAATACCAAGTCTCTGTTAGTAAGAGTCTCCTGAGTAGTGCCGCTCTTTGATACGAGAATAAAGAGTGTTGTTTCCAAGTTCAGTCTTGAGATGACGTCTGAAGCATCGTCTGGGTCTACGTTTGAAATAAACTCAGCGTTGAGTGTCTTTACATTTGCGCCCTTTGCCCAACCTTTGAGAGCAAGATAAAGAGCTCTTGGACCAAGGTCTGATCCTCCGATACCGATCTGGCATACTGTCTGGAACTTCTTTCCTGTAGAACCCTTGATAGAACCGTTTCTAACAGAGGCAGAGAATGCCTTGATCTTCTCATCCTGCTCCTTGTAGAAAGCGCCTTTCTCTTCTCCGTCAGCCCATACTTCCTTTCCAAGGACATTGCCTCTTGTTAGGTGATGGAGAACCAGTCTCTTCTCTCCTGTGTTCATTACTTCACCGCTGAGAATAGCTTTATATTTTTCAACAAGTTCCATCTCGTCTGCAAGCTTCTGGTAATCTTTGATGATTTTTCCGTCCACTGGCATTGCAGCCCAGTTATACTTTAGGCCACCGCCTAACTTTACTTCGGACTTCTTAACTCTTTCGGCTGTGAGAAGTGTCTTGATATCTTTCTTTTCATCCTTCAAAAGGGCAGAGTAGGCCTCAGCTTTATCTAGATTTTTATATTCCATGGTGTTGCATCTCCTTAAGGTAATTCTAAATCAAACTATATGAGTACGTCACTCTTTGATTTCAGGAATTCGTGCATTAAATGAATCCAAAAGGTCTTCTTTTGTCATACCTTCTCTTAGAATGAGGAAGATAGTGTCGTCTCCTGCAAGAGTTCCAAGAATTTCAGGTAGGCCAAGTACATCAAGGGCGAAGCAGACGCTGTTTGCATGCCCCGGGCGTGTCTTGATCACACCGAAGTTTCCAGAGAACTCGATGGAGAGTATTCCTCTTCTTACATCTTGTATGTAGCTTTTCTCTGATTCGCTGATAAGGTCTTTTTCAGGAAGGGCGTAGTAGTATCCTGACCAGCCGTCGGATATCTTTCCCACTTTCAACATCTTCAGGTCTCTTGAGAGTGTTGCCTGTGTAACGTTGTACCCCTCTTTTGCAAGCATTTCCAACAATGTGTCTTGGTTATCTATCCTATTGGTCTTAATTATTTCTTTTACAGCATTTAGCCTGTTGTTTCGCTCTTTCAATGTATATTTCTCCTTTGTTAATTGCATGAATATGCAATCCTTATACATCTTATTCTACTTTTGGTCAAAGTCAATGAACAAATTGTCATAGTTTGTGTATAAGGACAAAATTTAGCATTTGATGTAAAATCTAGCTATGGAAAGTTGGATTGTAATCGCTATGTGTGGGCTATATGTGTGTTTGGAGGCTTTGGTCGCCTTTATTCTCAATAAGTTCCATCTGGTTAAAAGCGAAGGAATCAGAAAATTCATCCATATTGCAACTTCCTTTCTTATTTTCCCTGTAATCTATGGAATAAAAGAGCCGGCACTGAGATATGTAGGGCCTTTGTTTTTTGTATTTTTCAACGCCATAGCCTCCTATGGAGGAGTGGGGAAGGTCATTGGACTCTCGGATGAGAAGCGCCATATAGGCCTCGTTATTTACCCCTTGTCTGTTCTCTTCCTTGTTTTTCTATTCAACAAAGGATATATGAGTGCCGAGTCTGCCGCATCGGGCGTGTTGATTATGGGACTGGGGGACGGAATGGCCGCCCTGATCGGGACAAAGTGGGGAAAGCATAAATATAAAGTTTTCAAACTAGGGGAAAAGAGCGTGGAGGGTACTTTTTCTATGTTTGTCGCTTCATTCCTCGTAGTTTATATAATCTCTCCTTGTAGAGTTTTGGCTGCACTGTTTGTGGCGCTCTTTTCTTCCCTTGTGGAGAATATTTCCCCCTCCGGCGTAGATAACGCCACAGTCCCTATTCTCTCTTCTCTTCTTTTGGAGGTTTTATGCAGACTTTGACAGGAAAGCTGGATAGATATATGACCCTCTTTCCCCTATGGGCTCTTCTTTTGATTTATCTATTTGTTTTGTCTTTAATCGCCATATTGGCTTATAAGAAGAAATGGCTGACTCTCTCGGGCTCTGTAGCTGCCATAGTGTTAGGTCTGATAGTTCTATGGATGGGAGGAGTCTCCGCTTTTGTAGTCTTTCTATTCTTTTTCGTCTCTTCTTCACTTGTCTCAAAACTATCGAAGTTCGTCAATAGAAGAGAGAAAAAGGGTAATAGACGTGATATTGTCCAGGTACTTGCAAACGGACTTCCTGCCGTCATAGCTATTATGCTTATCAGAGTGCCAAATCTTTACGTTCCTGCTCTTGCAGCCTTCTCTGCAGCAAACGCAGAGGCTACTGCAGACACGTGGAGCGGAGCCTTTGGCGTGATGAGTCATAAAGACCCTGTGTCAATTATTACTTTTACTAAGGTTCCCAGAGGCATAAGCGGAGGAGTCACTGCCCTTGGGTTTTTAGGAGGACTATCAG
>JALFCJ010000058.1 GCA_022771185.1 Spirochaetales bacterium
GCTTCGGGAAGACCATGGCTGCCAATATGATAGCCGCCTACTACTCCAAAGGGTGCGACTCCCATGAGATATTCTCTGACCTAAAGATTTCAAAGGATCCATCTTTTGAGGAATATATCAACAAATACACAGTAATCAAGCTGGATCTGAATGAAGCTGTAACAAATGGCCAGGGTTTGTCTATAGCTCAGTATTATGACAGAAATGTTGTACCCGAACTTATAGAGTTTTATCCTGATGTGGATTTCTCAGATATTAAAACGCTTACTGATGCATTGATAGAAATCAACGCAGCTACAAGTGAGCGTTTCGTCTTTATTATCGATGAATACGATATCCCTTTTAGGGAAGAGAAATATTTACCTGAACTAAAGGATTATTATAGATTCCTGGTTTCATTATTTAAAAGTAGTGTGACTAACCAGACTATTGCGCTAGCTTATCTGACGGGAATATTACCTATCATCAAAGAAAAAACTCAGTCGGGCCTTAACAACTTCACAGAATACACTATGGTGGATGCCTTCAGAATGGCTCCTTATATGGGATTCACTGAAGATGAAGTAAAAAGTTTAGCTACTCAATCGGGTATGGCGTTTGATGAACTTAATAAGTGGTATGATGGATACAAATTGGAAGGAGAAAAGATATATTCACCTAAGTCTATAATTGATGCTGTTACAGACCATAAATGCGATGGGTATTGGACTCAAACTTGTTCCTATGAAGTACTTATGGATCGTCTTATTTTAGACTTCAAAGGAATGAAAAGTGATGTAATAGCCATGATTTCAGGAAAGGAAATCCCTGTAAACGTAAGGAAATTCACAAACTCTATCGAAATCAACTCAAAGGATGATGTATTTACTTCTCTCATTCACCTCGGGTACCTTGGCTACAATTATAACGAGAAGACATGTTTTATCCCAAACAATGAAATAAAGGATATGTGGGTCCTTACGATGGAGAGAACCAAGGGATACAAAGACGTATTCCGAATTATAAAGGACTCAAAAAAGCTCCTGAAATCTATATGGAATGGTGACGAGGATGTTGTGGCTGAAGGAGTATCTAGGGCCCATATGGAGGCATGCAGCATCCTGGAGTACAACAACGAGGGCTCCTTCCAGTCTGCTATCCATTTAGCCTACTATTATGCTTCGTCTTACTACACAATAATAAATGAGCTTCCTGCTGGTAAAGGTTTTGCTGATTGTGCCTTCATCCCATATAAGCCAGATGTCCCTGCAATTATAATTGAACTTAAGAAGGATGACACAGTAGACAATGCCATAGACCAGATAAAAGAACGAAAGTATCCCGAGGTCTTGGAGAAGTATAAAGACAACCTCCTCCTTGTTGCCATCAGCTATGACTCAAAGACTAAGGAGCATTTTTGTAGGATAGAAAAAGCTCAATAAAACTCGAGGCAATGATACGGGTAAGCTCTATTAGCTTGTATAATGCGTCTCTGATTTATTATGAAGAAAGGAAAACGAATAAGAATAATATACGCTATAAAAGCTACATCAATTGAGAAGATTTGATATGAGGAATTCAAAGTATATCACAGCTGAAAGACTTGAAGAAATTGCAGCTATCACTCCTGCTCCGGATGATGATGCACCTGAGATTACAGGGGCTGAGGCGACAAGAGCTCGGTTTGCACATGAATCACATCCCGAGTGGTATCTGACTGTCCCAAAAAAGCGGCATATATCAAAAAAAACGATAAGGATGTGATTGAAGCATTTAAGGATGAGGGGAAAGGATACAATACAAGGATAAATAAGATTCTATGAGATGCTGTTCTTGATGTATGGAGTACATAGTTGTGATAAGTCTGTATAGAAAATGACAGAAGAGATAAAGATCTTGATAAGTGTACTGATAGTCTCTTTTCATTGTGGAGGAGAGGGGAATGAGAAAAAAATCCAATGTATTACATAACCTTTATTTCTGGTTATCTACTAATATAGATCATCCAGTTTTATTGACGATAAAGATTTTTTTCTTTTCTTTCCTTAGCTTTCTTTCCTCATACCTAGGTGTGATTGTAATATCGTTGATAATGAATGTTGCTTTTTCTTTTTCTTTGGAAAAGGTGATTTATATATCTTTGTTGGCAATACTCATGTTGATTCTTCGATCCTATATCGAGCTAATTGATGGAAAGTTGGTTTTAATGGGCTCTATGGCACTTAATAGGGCAAATAAGACTATCGTTGTTCCTGCTCTGACAGAAATCAAATATTGTGAGTATGCACAAAGAAGAACTCAAGTTTTGTTGGCAGAGATACAAAAGCTGATTCGAAGCGGGGATTCATCAAAGCTAGGTCAGGTATTTAGAGTGATGTGGAATTTCACTTCATCTCTTTTGGGTTTTGTATTATTGTTTGGTATCTTTGCCAGACTCAGCCTTACTAGCATTCTATTTATAGTATTCATCTTTGTCTTGTCTGCTGTCCTAAGAAAGAAGTTACTCATCCTCTCTATGGAGAGACATAACGACCAGATGCCTTTTGATATGTCACTTAGTTATATCGAAAGAGTACAGACAGATAAAAAATTCTCAAAAGATATACGTGTCTATGATTGGAAGAAAGTTCTAAAAGAGAGACACGATAGAGCGATAAGTGGAAAATTAAGCAATAAAATAGAAGAAGAAAAAGCCCTCGAGATAGGAAAACTCATCTCGATGATCGGCCGTACCCTTTCATTGTTGATTGTTGTTCTTGCTATATTAGATAGAGGTAGAAAAGGTGTTGATTTTAAGATTGAAGAGATAACTTTTCTTTTTCTTTCAATCAACTCTATATGGTCATGGCTTGAAAGAGCTGTTCTTGAATGGGAGAACCTTTCTCAAGCAAGTAATGATATTTCTAAATTTGTAGAAGTCAAAGAAGCATCATCCGTGGAACAGAGGATGACAGGAGATGTAAAGGAAACGGATGATTCTTCCTACATTCTCTTTGACTCCATTTCTTTTGGTTATAGCAAAGATGAACTCATATTTGATGACTTCTCATTGTCTATAAAACAGGGGGAGAGAATAGGAGTTGTTGGGATAAATGGTAGTGGAAAGTCTACTCTCACTATGCTCCTTCTTGGTCTCTTGGAACCAAGTAAGGGCCAAATATTTATTGAAGGGAAGAGCCTTAATGAGAAGGAAAGAAGAAAATACTTCTCACCAGTGTTTCAATACATCAGGATGTATCCATCTGTTCTTGGAGAGATAATATCTTCTGGGGAAAGTGTTACAGAAGAGTTAAGGGAACGGATTCTCTGTACGTCTTCACTTCTTCCTATAAAAGACGTCATTTCAGCTTTACCTCAAGGACTCGAAACGCCTCTTGTCTCTGCTTCCAGCGTTGGTGCAGTAGACTTATCAGGGGGAGAAAATCAATGGGTGATGATCCTTCGTGCATTAATCAAAGACTCTCCCGTCCTTGTATTTGACGAGATAAACTCTGCTTTGGACTCCATGGGAGAGGAAGCCCTATACTCTTTCTTTGATAATATAGGAAAAGACAAAACGATTGTTTTTATATCTCATCGTCTCTCTTTTAAAGAAGTTTGTTCTCGAATTATTCTCCTTGATAAAGGGAAGATAGTAGAGGATGGATCCCCAACTAGTCTTATGGAGAAAAAGGGTGAGTTTTATAGGTTGTTCATGAAAGAGAAGAAGGAGAGTGAAAATGCAGGATAACAATGCTCGTGGCTTTTACAAGACTCTCTTCTCATGTGACAAGATATATCCGATTATTAAAATATGTGCAGAGATGCTGAATGTCTTTGCTTCCTATTATGTTGTTATTGCTCTTAGTTATATAATCAACAGTGTAATTTGCTCAGTGCAGATAAACTCCTTGATTATTGGATTGGTTACTATATCTCTCATATTTCTAGCAATCAGAATTATACTTTCCATTCTAAATGCAACACTATCTTCAAGAAAGACCAGAATATTGGAGAATGACAGGTATAGAAAAAACACTCTATTCTCTAAGATTACACTTTCCCAGTATGAAGGTGATGAAGTTCAGAAGTTGATTTCTAGCTTAAAATACTCGGAGATGAATGGTTCTACAGCCCTTTCAAGACTACTGGATGCCCCGATGGTAGTATTGGCACTCTCTATATCTGTAGTAGTAGAGATATTTATTGTCATGCCTCTTTTGGTTACACCAAACTTAAAAGATAATCTTATTTCCATCTCCTTTGTTATAGGATATTCCTTTATGTTTATTCTTGCTTCTAAGATGAAGTCTAAGTATATGAAGAGGGGAGTCAGCTCCTTCTCCAGAGAGGGGCAACAGAAGTTAAGAAAGCTATCTAGTCATATCGATTATCAATATGATGTAAAGATTAATCCTGATATCAGGTTTTACAATCAGAAGCTTGTAGAAAAGGGAGCTGAAGAAGAGTGTGAATTAAGTAAATATATCTTCTCTTCTTACTGGAACAACATTTCAAAGGGGTCTTTCTATTCTACTTTATTCAGAACGCTTTCTTTCCTTCTTGGTATTTGTTTTGTTGCTTATTGCGCCATCAGAAGAAGAATCTTGATTGGAAGCCTGTTTGTGTATTCAACTCTACTTGAGAATATTTCGACACATATAGAAAAAGTGGTAGTCGAAAGAAATGTGATAAAAGCAGGAGATTCCTACTTTAAAAAACGAGAGGAATTGGAGCATAAGGTACTTGATACCTCCATTGAGACTTATGATACAGGAAAAAAGATGTGGAATACATTAGAATTCATCGATGTCTCATACTCTTTTCCAAATTCTGATAGAAAGACTCTCGATTCTTTGAGTTTCTCAATAAGTCGAAATGAACCTACAGCCATCGTAGGCTTAAATGGGTCAGGAAAGAGTACCATGCTTCAGCTTATTCTTAAGCTCAGACGTCCTAATGAAGGCAAAATCCTTATCGATGGACGAGATATCTGGAGTATAGATGACGATGAGTATTTGAAGTTGTTCTCTCCAATGCTGCAAGATTCTTCTCTTTTGTCTTTTGCCCTCAAAGACAACCTTTTTCTAGAAAACAACGAGAACGAGTGCTTACAATTAATGGATGAGTTCGGATTATCAGGGATAGAATTAGATAGAGTCGTGGGGAAAGAAGGAGGAGAAGAAGGTTCCGGGCTAAGTGGAGGTCAAGAAAAGAAGATGCTTCTTATCAGGTCTCTTCTCATGAATGATCGATATATGATTCTTGATGAGCCTACATCTGCCTCTGATAGTGAAACTGAAGATTTGGTTTTTTCTTCTCTTAAGCAAAGAAATGGTTACCTGTTGGTATCTCATAGGATTTCAAAACTTAAGAATGTATCAAGAATAATAGTTCTAAAAGAGGGAAGAATCGTATCTGATGGAAATTGGCTTGAAATGACTAAAAACGAGAGCTTACTCAAAGAACTATTGGAGTGCGAAAGACGATTGTATACGCGGGATAATAATTAACTTCCACCAAAACTTAGATAACCTGATTATATCAGATTTGGGTTTTGCAAAATGAAATAAAGTAGAGGATATTTTCTGATAGAATTTTGATAGATTTTTTTTCATTGGAACTATATTGAAATGGTGAAAAATCTAGTGTAAATAGGAAAACAAAGCAACTCAAAACCTTATATGTTGTAGAGGGTTAGGATAGTGTCGAGATTATCAAGCATGCCTTGCTTATTGCTTGGCCCAATATCATGCTGATCTAATAGATAATAGTAACATGAAGTCCTAAAGTCGTATTCTCATACACTGATGATTCTAAAGATAACGTTGGAAGAAATCAGATGGAGATATGACAAATGGGTCTGATGGATAATGTGCAAGATTACCTGTTACTAAAATTGCATGACAATATTTCGCAACTTCATAGAATTTTCTATCAGTTTCATCCTTATCGAAAGATACATCTGGAATTGGGTCTGCAATAACAGAAATACCATTTTTAATCAGAGGTTCTAGGATTGCATTTATTTCCCATTCGAAAAATTTGAACTTTGGGTAATGAAATACCCGGTTGTATTCTTCCAAAATACGGTAATCATAGCAGACACTGAATTTTTTTGCGAACACAGCATTTAAAATACTACTTGCATTTCGTCCAGGAGACCAAGCTGCAGAAATTAGAATATTTGTGTCAAGAACAATATTCATATCACTCACTCTTTTTAGCTTCTGCTACGAGTTTTTCAATATCGCTATCTGACATGAATCCATCCATTGCAGCTCTTTGTCGCATATTATTAAGGGCTATCATGGCTTTTGCCTGACGGACTGCTTGTACGATTTCATCAAAGCTTCCTTCTGGGATTTCAATCATTATTGCAGAAGGTCTGCCATTATTTGTGAGAATGACTTCGTCTCCTTTCTGTAGGTCTGACCACATTTTTTTAGAATCTGTACGTAAATCGCGAATAGAGTAAAAGTTCATATATAGCACCTCTGATAATAATATGGTACACAAATGTGTCCATAAAGTCAACATTTTGGTAATCAGCAAACGAAATGAAGGTTTATTGAGAATGTGCTCTATTCTAGATAATATCAAGACTACTCTTAAAATATCTGTTGTTTGTGTGTAAGGAGAGGAAACTAGTCTGTTTCTTTATATCCATTCTGACATGTGCGTCTATTATCTATTAAAATTGTATTCCATTGTATCCAATCATTCATCCTTTTGAAGACTATATAATGAGATTAGAGTATGCTTTTATTGCACCCATATATCTTTGGGTCTCTTCCTCAGAAAAAACCGAATACTTCTTTTTATTGAATAAGAGGGAAGTATGCATGTCATGTGATGAAAGCAATCCTTAATATCGGGTTTCTCAACATAAACCATAACAGTACCGTCTTCCTTTAGCTCTGAGTGGACAATTTCAGCATTGTCTTCTGTTGTCATAAACTTAAACATCATTTCCATTCACATTTGACTCTCTTGTTTTACGATTATTATAGATCCCTTATTTAAAAATAATTTTCATTATACTTTTAAAATACTAGATATATGTTTACTTTTCAATTGTTTTGGTTTAGTCTCTACATATGGGAGAAGAACAATGGGAAGATACGTGAATCCTGGAATAAGAAATATGAAGATTGATATCAACGATGAGTTTTATGTAGATAAGTCAATGCTTATTGCACTTCTTAATAAAAAGATTGAAACTATGGATCGCTTCATCTGTGTTTCCCGTCCCCGCCGCTTCGGGAAGACCATGGCTGCCAATATGATAGCCGCCTACTACTCCAAAGGGTGCGACTCCCATGAGATATTCTCTGACCTAAAGATTTCAAAGGATCCATCTTTTGAGGAATATATCAACAAATACACAGTAATCAAGC
>JALFCJ010000060.1 GCA_022771185.1 Spirochaetales bacterium
GTTATTTGTTCATTTATTACTAAAGAATTGTTAATCAATTATTAAAGAAACGGCTAGAGTAATCGATTATTTTTATATTCATCTTGACTTCATCGCTTAATTGCATGAATATATGAGCAGATATTCATATATTGGAGGTAACATGAGACTTTCTTATCCAGCAAATAGCATAAATAAAGAAAGAGTCGAAGAAGCTCTAAGAAGTGGAAAGATTCAGAATAGGGAATATATAGATGACTATCTAGTAATTGATTCAAATCTAAATACTGAAGAATTGGAGAAAGCCATAAATTCCTCATCCCGCTACGCTACTATTAAACTAAAGGCAGATATCGACTGCGCCCACTGTGCAATGGAAGTCCAAGAGGGATTGGTGAAAGATAAATACATTTCTCACGCTTCCTTCAACTACCAGAAGAAACTACTTACTGTGACTTCTCTACTTAATGAAGACGAGATAAAAGAAAGAGCAAGAGAAATCGAAGATGAGATCATCTTCCTAGACGATGAGAAATGGACAAAACGCACCTACAAAGTAGAGATCGACTGCGAAGATTGTGCTTTGGAAGTGGAAGAAAAACTTAGAAAGAGCCCAGGCATAAGGGATGTTTCCTTTAACTATCCCAAGGGAAAACTTACTCTTACTACAACTCTAAGTGACAGTGAGATAATCGAACTTGCCAAAGAAGCGGAAGAAGACATAAAGTTTATTTCCCAGGAAGCAAAGGACTATGTCTTTACTTTATCTCTCAATGAAAGCGACAAGGCTAAAGTAATAGATAGGCTAGATAAAGAGAGTGACATTAAGAAGGCTTTCTTCGATAAAAAAGGTAGACTTCATGTCTCTTCCACCCTTAGTGAGAAAGAAATAATGAAGGCGGCAAAGAGCGTCTCTACTTCCATTTCTTTCCACACTTCCTCCATTGAAGAGAAAAAGAGTTATAAACTAGAAAGAGCAATAATAGCCATCCTCCTACTAGTATCAGCATATATATCATCACTCCCGATATTGGCAATAATTTCTTATGTAGTTGCAGGTTACGATGTAATATGGAAGGCAGTTAAGAATATTCTCAAAGGAAAAGTCTTTGATGAAAACTTCCTTATGTCCCTGGCTACTATTGCAGCGCTATGCACAAATAACTTTGAAGAAGCTGCCGCTGTAATGATCTTCTATCAAGTTGGAGAGTTTTTCCAAGACAAAGCTACAGATAAAAGCAGAGATTCCATCGGTAAGCTCTTGGACTTGGAAGCAGACAGCGTAGAAGTATTCATAGATAACGAATGGAAAGAGATAGAACCAGAGGAAGTAAAGAAGGGAACACTATTTAGAGTTAAAAGCGGAGAGAAAGTGGCCTTGGATGCAATTGTAGAAGAGGGTGTTGGCTTTATCGACACAAGAGCTCTTACAGGAGAAAGTGTCCCAGTCAAAGTCAAGAATGGAGATAAAGTTTTATCTGGATCTGTTAACGGAGACTCTACCCTCATTCTAAAATCCACTGAAGAGTATGGAGATTCCACTGCATCAAAGATTATGAAGCTGGTGGAAGAAGGAGAGAGCAAGAAAGCTGGAAGCGAGAAGTTTATTTCACTATTCTCTCGCTACTACACTCCCCTTGTATGTCTCTCAGCCCTCCTTTTGGCCCTTATATCGCCACTATTTGGAATAAGCATCAAAGAGAGCATATATAGAGCTGCAATGCTACTTGTAATATCTTGCCCATGTGCCCTTGTACTTTCTGTTCCTCTTACATACTTTGCAGCTATGGGAGCCAGTGCAAAGAATGGAGTTCTAATAAAAGGCGACGATGCCTTGGAAAAGATGTCTCATATCTCATCCATCGCTTTTGATAAGACAGGGACCCTCACTGAAGGTGTGTTCTCTGTCCAGAGCATCAAAGAACTTTCTACAACAAAAGATCATCTTGCAACTGTTGCCAAGTCTCTTGAAGCTGAGTCTACTCACCCTATAGCTACAGCCCTCTTGGCCTTAGAGGAAGGAGAGATTAAAAAAGCAGAAGAAGTGACTACTATCAAAGGAGTAGGAATTGAAGGTATAGTGGAGGGAAAGAGAGTAAAAGTCGGAAACGCAAAAGTTATGGAAGGACTACCGGAGGTAGAAGAAAAAGGAACTCTTGTATATGTCACTGAAGAGAATAAGCTCCTTGGAGTCTATGTAATATCTGACAAAATAAAGAACGAAGCAAAGTCTACTATGTCCAGACTTAAAAAACTTGGAGTAAAGAAGCTCATAATCCTCAGCGGAGACAGGAAGGAAATCGTTGAGGATACAAAGAATAAGCTGGATATGGACGAATGCTATGGAGAGCTTCTCCCCCTCGATAAACTCGATATGGTTGAGAAAATAAAGAAAGATGGAA
>JALFCJ010000062.1 GCA_022771185.1 Spirochaetales bacterium
ACAAGATTAGGAATTGTCATGACACCAAACTCTGATGCAAGCTCTGGGTTCTCGTCTACATTGCACTTGCAGATCTTTATCTCACCTTCAAACTTAGGAGAAAGCTCTTCAAGAATTTTGCCTTGTGCCCTACATGGTCCGCACCAGTCTGCATAGAAGTCCAGAAGAACTGGAATATTAGAATCCAATACTTCGCTTTTGAATGTATCTTTTGTGATGTGAGTAATCATATTTATCCTCCGTTTAATAAATATAATTATGGAATGATGAATGTGGCAACAACGGCAGAAAAATCTGTCATCTCAAGAGGAAGTGTATAAGAGGAAGAAACAATAAGTCCTTTGCTCCAGATGTAGTCCATTCTCTCTTCAACTTCTCCATTCCTTCTTGTCACTCCACTCTCTGTTTCGCTACTGAACCTCATAGCGTCGAATGCATCCTGCCACTTAAGGTCGGAGAGAATATCAGAGATCATGAAAGCGTGGTCTTTTCTATAGTCATACTCAGTCCAATCTGTCCAATCGGAAGAAGAAGGGGCATAAGAGGAGAGGAAGAAGAGTTTTATGTCGTTTCCTTCCTGGCTTATATACTCCACTACATCCTCTATATCTCTGTCTTCAAGAGTGTCCACAAGGCTTATTAACTCGTCTCTATCCCCTCCATCAGGCAAAAGTGGTTTCTGATCCATTATAAGGATAGAAAGTTCATGCTCAGGAGTCAGAGAAAGAGTGAATCGGTCACTCTCCATATCCTTAATTAAGGAATCTTTGAAGATAATAGTACCACCTTCAACAGTGACAGCATCTTCTCCAAAGAGTTTAGAAAGCCTTGATCTATTTGAGTAGGAGCCTGTGAGGGCAATAATGCTTGAGTCGATATCGGATACAGAGTTTTTTACTGCAAGAAGAGCTTCGTCTTCTATTCTCTCATCTCCCAGTGGAATCAAGATGGCTGAGAATGTGTCGCCGATTGTATCACAAGAATTATTCTTTACAGGATTATAATAGAAGGGGAGCGTTATGGAAGAATAAGACTCCGGGTATTCATTGACTCTGCTTTCTCTCTCAATTCGTTCCTTCTCTTCTTCCGCCTCCCTCTTTGCCCTTTCCAATTTCTCTTTATTCTCTTCTATCGTACTGATTTTCGTAGGAGATAATACCTTATTTTCAGGATAATCGATGATGTCCCTCGCCTCCGAAATTGTGTAAGTGGCACAGGAGGAGAGGATGAGGGTGAAAAGAATAAAAAGAGTGAGCTTTGATTTCATAACTTTAAAAGGTCTCCATACTTCTGCATTTCGCCTTCTTCATATTTCTCTTTTGAAGGGAAGACAAAAGTCTTATGGTCATCAAAATATCTTGGGATGACGTGGATGTGGAGGTGTGGAACTTCCTGTCCTGAAGCCGGACCGTTGTTGATCATGATGTTTGTACCGTCTGCACCGAGTTTTTCCCTCATTTTTGCATCGACTCTCTTTGCTATGTTGATCATATGATGGAGAGTGGAGTCTTCAACTTCCGTGAAGGTAGGAGCTGCGACTTTTGATATTACAAGAGCATGTCCCTTGTTTACAGGAGACAAATCCAAAATAACAAAACATAAATCATCTTCATAAATCTTGACTGACGGAATCTCACCGTCTCTTATCTTTTCAAATACTGTAGCCATGAATTGATTCTAACACCTCTAGGGCAAAATGGAAAAGAGAAGATGACCTTTCTCTTATACTCTAGGGGATAATATATAAGTTTTTATGACGGTAATTCACGTTTGATGAACAAGATACTTGATTAAACACATTAAAATCCATAATATTCAAACGGTTTAGAATTTATGAAAACAAAGAGAAGCGGGAACCGCCGCTCTCAATTACTACAAGAGGTATAAGAAACAAATGACCCACGATCTTCTTGGTATGAGAAACATCGGTATCAGTGCACACATTGACTCCGGTAAGACAACATTGTCAGAACGCATCCTCTACTACTGCAACAAAATTCATGCAATTCACGAAGTCCGCGGTAAGGACGGAGTCGGTGCAACCATGGACTCCATGGAACTTGAAAGAGAAAGAGGAATAACCATCGCTTCCGCAGCAACAAACGTTATGTGGAAGGGTCACGAAATCAACGTCATCGATACTCCCGGTCACGTCGACTTCACAATCGAAGTCGAGAGATCTTTGAGAGTTCTTGATGGAGCTATCTTGGTACTCTGCTCTGTCGGTGGTGTACAGTCACAGTCAATCACTGTAGACCGTCAGATGAAGAGATATCATGTTCCACGTATCGCATTTGTCAACAAGTGTGATAGAACAGGTGCAAACCCATACAGAGTAAAGGACCAGCTTATCGAGAAGCTTGGCCTTAATGCTGTTATGATGGAAATCCCAATCGGTCTTGAAGATAAGCTTGAAGGCGTCGTCGACCTCGTCAACATGAAGGCTCTCTACTTCGATGCAGGTCCTTCAGGAGACGGAGTAAGAGAAGAAGAAATCCCAGCTGATCTTTTGGATGAAGCAAACGAGAAGAGAGAAGAACTCTTGGATGCAGTTTCAATGTGCACAGGTAACGATGCACTTATGGAAGCTATGCTTGAAGAGAATGTTCCTGTAGAGCTTCTCAAGGAATGCATCAGAAGAGCAACAATCAACCTTGAGCTCTGCCCAGTATTCATGGGATCTGCATATAAGAACAAGGGTATCCAGCCACTTTTGGATGGTGTCATCGACTATCTTCCAAACCCGACAGATGTTGAGAACAGAGGTCTTGACTTGGACAACAACGAAAAAGAAGTTGTTTTGGAATCCAGAGAAGACGCAAAGCCAGTTGTCCTTGCATTCAAGCTTGAAGACGGTCAGTATGGCCAGTTGACATATATCCGTGTCTATCAGGGAAGAATTAAGAAGGGTGATACTCTCTACAACACAAGAAGCAAGAAGAAGTTCCTTGTCGGTAGACTTGTCAAGATGCACGCTTCTACAATGGAAGATATCTCTGAGGCAGGATGTGGTGAGATTGCAGCTCTCTTCGGTATTGACTGTGCAAGCGGCGATACATTCTGTGATCCATCTCTCAACTACTCCATGACAAGTATGTTCGTTCCAAACCCAGTTATCTCACTTGCCATCACTCCTGTTGACAAGAAGGCTGCTGATAACATGGCTAAGGCTCTCAACAGATTTACAAAGGAAGACCCTACATTCCAGACATATGTCGATCCAGAGTCTAACCAGACAATCATCAAGGGTATGGGAGAGCTTCACCTTGACGTATACATCGAGAGAATGAAGAGAGAGTACAAAGCTGAAGTTACTGTCGGTCAGCCAGAAGTTGCATACAGAGAAGCTATCAGCCAGAGAGCAGAGTTCAACTATACTCATAAGAAGCAGACAGGTGGTTCTGGTCAGTATGCACGTGTTGCAGGTTATATTGAGCCTACAGTCAGTGAGAACCCAGACGAACCAGCTCCAGACTACGTATTTGTAGATGAAGTAAAGGGTGGTGCTATTCCTACAGAATACATCCCATCTTGTGACAAGGGATTCCAGACAGCTGTCAAGAAGGGATCTCAGTTGGGCTTCCCGGTAATCGGTGTAAAGGTTTGTGTAAACGATGGTGCTTGGCACCCTGTCGACTCATCTGATATGGCATTCCAGACAGCAGCTCTCAACGCTTTCAGAGAAGCATATGAGAAGGCTAAGCCAGTTATTTTGGAGCCTATCATGAAGGTTGAAGTCGAAGGCCCAAGTGAATTCCAGGGTAACATCTTCGGTTCCATCAACCAGCGCAGAGGTATGATCATCTCTTCTACTGAAGACAACAACCAGTGTACTGTCATTGCTGAAGTACCTCTTGCAGAGATGTTCGGTTATTCTACAGTTCTCAGATCTCTTACTCAGGGTAAGGCAGAGTTCACAATGGAAGTCGCAAAATACGGCAGGGTTCCAATGGGCGTCGCTGAAGAACTTAAGAAGAAGTACGAAGAAAAGAAGAAGAACCAGAAATAATTCAAATTCCACACACAGCGTCTGTTGTGTGTGGTAGAATTGAGTTATCCGGAGGAACCAAAAATGGATTTAAAGCAGCTTAATAGCGTTAGCCCACTCAGGGTTTTCGAAGATTCCATAAACGGCGGACTTGGAAAGGGCAATCTTGGAGTAATTGTTTCCAAGAAGGGTGTCGGAAAGACAGCATGCCTTGTTCATATCGCTACAGACAAGCTTTTCAAGGGAGAACACGTCATTCACGTTTCCTTCTCCGGCAACGTGGAGCATGTCATCAACTGGTATAAAGAAGTCTACAGAGAAATTGTCGACAATAACTCTCTTGACGATGCAAACGAAGTATATGAGCAGATTCTCTCCAACAGAGTAGTCATGAACTTCTCCCAGGAGCAGGTTGCAATCGAAAAAGTCCTTGCTTCTCTTGAAGCACTTATCAGTCATGGCGCATTCAGTGCTGACGCTGTCCTCTTCGACGGCTTCAAGCTCACTATCGCCAGCGAAGATGATATTGCAAAGATCAAGGAATTTGCAAAGAGAATGAACATCGAAGTTTGGTTTGCAGTATCTCCAGTACGCCCAGATGTCGTATTTGACGAGTATGGTGTTCCAAACACACTTGAGAAATATTTCCCACTTATCGATGTACTTGTTGCTCTCAAGTTCAATGAGAAGGCTGACAAAGTCAACATGACTGTTGTAAGAGCTCATGGTGAGAATGTCTTGAAGCCTGCAAAGGTTGCATTGAACCCAAAGACAATGCTTATTGCTGAACATAACTAAGGTTTGATAAAGTCTGATAAATCCCCGCAGTAATGTGGGGATTTATTTCAGCTATAACAAGTTAAACATAATATGTTACTTATAGTGAGAATAAATCATCCAGGACAATCACATCAGAAAAGGCGGATGAGTATTCGTTTTTCTTTAATCCAAATGTAGTGATTAAAGTATTTCTTACGGCACACTTTTTATTTACAAGCGGCTGTATATTTTTGATTCTTTGAAGTAGTCTCCTGTAGTATTCCTTTGAAACTGTATAGTCGTCACTATAAAACTTTATTTCGCAGAGATTTATAATATTATCCTTTCTTTCGATGATTAAATCTATTTGTGAATTAACGGTATCTTCTCTTTGTGGGGATAATAAAGTCTGTTGAGTTGCAACGTTTTTAATTCCAAGAGCATTTTTTATTTCTGCAATATGATTAAAACATACATTTTCAAAGGCTAATCCTCTCCAAGCGTTACTCTTCGGTGTGTCTAAGTTTTCTAATCCCATATTATCAAGATTGAGACTATCCTTACCTTCCACAAAGCGGAGGAAGAAGATGCAGAATGGATCTATTAGTTTATAATATGTATTCTTTTTTGATTCTCCGAAGGGTGACCTTGAGATTTTGAACTTTCAAATGTAATACCTCTAATATACACTACTATGTATATTTTCCAATCGTGAGAAGGCGTAATAAAAAAGGCATAGATTTACTCCATGCCTCGATATTCTGTTTTGATTGTATGACCCTATAGTCTAATTATTATTACTACGCTTCCTCTAAAATCTATCATCTCGATTACAAAGTAGATCTAACAGCTTCAACTTCTTCTATTGACAAATTAGCTCTCGATGCAATTTCTATGTCAGAAAAACCTTCGGTTATAAGAATCTTTATTAAGTCAGCGTTCTGATTCTTTACCATA
>JALFCJ010000070.1 GCA_022771185.1 Spirochaetales bacterium
CAGCCGTACCTCGATAACATCTGGACAGAGTTCAAGCTTCCGCTTGTCAACGAATGGAACTTCGACTTCAATTACATCATCATCTCTCCAAAGATGTGGATGGATTATAATGAGCCGGGCGCAAACCACGATGTTCAGAAGACCATCTTCGCCCATAAGTGGAGTTTCTATAACAATAACTTCAGAATTACTATCGGAGAACTAAATAATATCTATGGAAAGGATCCAAACTTCCTTGATGCTTCACCTCTCATTATCTGGCATGACAGTAATCAGGATGACTATAGTAATGTATTCTTACATCTTATCCTTGAAGGAAAGGTAGGCCCAGTGAGAGCATTTGGTGGTTTTGCCATGGATGATTTTGATCTTCCTCATGAAACCGGCAGTGCCAAGCCTATGGCCATGGGCTTCAGTGCGGGAGTAGAGTACCACGTGTTCGACGGAGAAGGAATAGGAGACGCTCACTTCGATAGAAGAGACTACACACTCAGGGAAGAGTCATTCAAGGTTGAGAACGGTCTCAACATTGGAGCTGAATGGTATCATCTATCTCCTTTGATGTATAACAGACGTTCTGATATTGCCAACGGAGCTGGTAAGTTTACTATTCCATTCCAGTTTGTTTCTCTTGTAGGAGAAGACTACGTCTACTACAACGATGCTTATTACCTTGGCTTCAAGTATGGCCCGGATTCAAGTCTCTTCAGATTCTATGCAGAGTATACAGATGCTCCAATCGAAGCAAAACTTTCTGTAGAATACCTAGTGAGAGGACAGTACGGCATCGAGAGTAAGTATGGTGATAGAGATGCTATCGACAGTCACTTTGGTGGTAGCCTCTTGGCTCTTGCTGGCAATAAGACAAGCGCCCTCTTGATCGATGCAGATTTCGCTTACTATTTACAGGAAGCATTCAAAGTCAATGCAGGTATTGAGTGGCAGCAGGATCTTACACACAGTAAGAGTGCTTATAAGTTGACAATAGGAGCAAGTATCAACCCATTGGATGTAGATTGGAAGAATCTGTTCTGATTAATACCCAGTATTTGAGTATTTAGGGGGCTGTTTCGACAGCCCCCAAGCTCTTCTTAGTCGTCATTTTCCGCAGTGTATACACTTTTAAGCCCACTAAGTGACCTGAAATGTCAAAACGAAGATTTGACTATTCTTAGTAATCGGGGTTATGGGGCAATATCGTAAATAACGGATTTCTTTACGTTTTCAATAGAATAGGCACTTATCTTATCGATTTCTTGTAATGACTCTTTTAGCCTTCATCCTGCGTCGTATGATAGAAAACTGATCCTTGAAAAAAAATAAAGGAGCTTGAAAGGCTTTAGGTGTCTTTAAAAGCAATAATCCTGATAATCGAGCTTAGAGATGTAAAGAACGTAATAAAGGGGAGGAATCACTCATCAAGGAAAAAACACATCTTCTAATATGAGATTCCGTCCTCTTTGGTAGAATACGGATACGCTATTGCTTATCTCTCTTAAGCCTCGCCATTTGCTGGTTACTATGGTGTCTCTTACGAACTAGCATCCTAGACCTATGAAAAGACTGCCGGATATTATCTATCTGGCAGTTCGTCATTCTATCTATAATCTTAGTTCTCCTCAAAAAAATCTTCTTCTGTCCTAAGAGGGAAGAAGGATGGTTCTGTTTTCTCAAGGTTTTCTTTATACATGTCTATCTTAGTTATTCTTGCGTTGTCATATGTGTGGTAATAGTAGATACCCTTAGATGCGTTTATGCAGGAAGCATATACAGTGATTTCATAGGTTCCTTCGCCATATATTACTGCTCCTCTCTGCTGATCTACTGATCCCAATACATGGAAGAACTGTGATACGTTTTCTTTCTCACTTTCCCCTGAGACGCTGTTTGCTCTGGTAAAGGCAGCTTTGACAAATCTAGAAATACTAGATAAGTCTCCAGGAAGCCCTAAGCCACCTAATCCCTTACAGTAGATGTCATAATCCATATCAATGCCGAAGGTAGGCTTTTCATCTCTAGGAGAGAGACGTGAATAGTTATTGAGAGAGAATAGATGAATCGGGAACTCCGGGTTATTTGTCAGTACCTCAGCAGGGTTGGAGTAGATATGGAGGCCTGTTTTTGTTGACTCGACTACAATTGATTCATATTTATCGGAAACCATCCAATGGAGTGTGGCAACAGGGAAACCTGGAGCGAATGCATCGTCTGTGATTACAGCGTTCTCTAATAGTTCTCTTACTTCACTGACACTTGTGGCATGAGTAAGAAGCCATGGGATAAATTCAAAGGAAGGAATATTGTTTTTTCCTTCTTCTGGTTTTCCATATACAGCATTACCAGGAAAGTTTAATCCTGCTATAGCTAGTCCTGATTCGTTTGCTCCATCATATAAAAGTGGAAAGCCTTGGATGTATACACCCATGCCGATCATTGCTTCGTGTCTTTTCAGTTCTGGTGAATGTCTGAATGAAAGTGGGAGAGCTCTAGGAATGACAAGTACCTGTTCTCCATGGGCTGCACCTAAGTCGAGGTTTCTTCCAAAATAGAAGTCTTTATTTCT
>JALFCJ010000057.1 GCA_022771185.1 Spirochaetales bacterium
ATGACGAAAGAATGTACTTGGACTTGGTTATGTCTCCCTCTCTAAGAGGAAAGGAAGTACTGGTTTTAAGCGAATATGTTCCAAAGGGCGATGTTAGTATATGCACTGAGAGGAAAGGAGCTCTCGATTATGATCTTATCATAGATGATGAGAGGGCCCTGGGGTTATATATTAACTCCCATGAAGCTTTATGTTCTGAAAGTGTCTATAAAGAGATTGCCTCATACCAAAACGTAAGCCTTACAAATTACTACGGAAGAATAGTGTTCGACGTCAAGGATGGTACTGATTTTGGGAAGTTATTGAGAGTATTGGTGGAAGACTGTGGACTAAAAGAAGAAGGAATTGAAAACGGATACACAAAGTATCTGTATATAGTAGACAGCAAAAAAACAACCAGGCGCTCTCTCAGCGATTGGTATTACTATGATTTCAAAGCCGATGTGTACCGAAATGATGTCATAGCTCTTTTCAATGAAAGATATAAAGACATTGAATTGGTCAACGAAGTTGACAGGTTCAACACTCCGGTTATATTTCTATACGAATTTACCAAGCGTGCCGTTCCTCTTTTGTGTATGGCCTTTGTTTTTTTAGCTGTTTCCATTTATGAAGTAAGACGAAAGGAGTTTAAGCTGTATAGGGACTTGGGAATGAGCAGGGCTAAACTATCTCTCCTTCTATTTGTGGAGTCTTGCCTCTTGATCGGATTTGTTGCTGTTGTCTCTGCTCTAGTTATTCTTTTATGTAGTTTTATACTGAAGTTTTATGCTCCCCTTGGGCCACAGCTTGTAAAGGGAAAGTCAGTATATTTCAGAGATCTATATACTCTTAGAGGTAATTACTCGATGAAAGGAGTATGGAAGAGGTTTTCTACATATATGTCTTATATTTCCCTGTTCTTTGTGGGAGTGATGTTTCTCTTCAATTTCGTCATGTTGTCTCTTGATGAGAAAAAGGAGAAGAAAGCATGAAAAAGTTTATTGTCCTGACTCTTATTCTTTTAGCCTCCATTTCTCTGTATGCAGGTGTATTTGAGCTTTTTTATCCTGATGTCTCATACTATGAAATGGCTGATCTAGTGAAGAATAAACTTATAGGCGCCTTCTCCTTCGATAATAAAGTTGAAATATCGAGAGACGTAGAGACGATGGGAAAAAACAGCTATCTCTATTATGACAAAGGAAAACATGACACTATTTATTTTAATCAATACTCTTCAGACCTTTTATTTTTCACTGACAAAAAGATATGTCAAGGAAGACTATCGGCTGGGGAATATGTTTCTTTGACACTTTTTAATATTCCTAATTTCAGACCGGAAAAGAAAGGTGGAGTAATTGTATGTGAAAACTATACAGTGGAAGAGCAGAGTGAGCGGAAAGTAGTCTTCAAGGCGAAAGAAGAAGATGTCAGAATTGAGCTTGAAGAATTTGACGGTTGGGCAAGAAAGATTCTTCATTCAAAGGGCAGAGTTCTGTACTGTCGTTGGGTATTGAATTGGAAAGAGATAGAAGGAATCCGAATCCCGACAACGGAAGCTTTCTATGTGCCATCTATTTTAGGAGGAATTGGAGTTTCACAAATCGCTTTTAAGGAAACTGTTGCCACTGGTGGTTTTGATAACGATTACGGAGCATTCACAGAAGAAACCTTCAGAGATCTTTTTGAAAGACTTAAGTAGGAGACAATATGGTAAAAACTAATGATGTAAGTAAGGATTACTTTGTCGGGAAAGAAGTTGTCCATGCTTTAAAAAATGCAAATATTGAATGCAATAATGGCTCTGTCACTCTTTTCATGGGGCCAAGCGGATCAGGGAAATCGACTGCATTGAAGGTAATCGGAGGAATGATCATCGCTACTTCTGGAGAGATTGTTGTGGACGAATATACTCTCAATACTTTGTCTGAAAAAGAACTATGTTCCTTCCGCTTCAATGAAATCGGAATGGTGTTTCAGGACTTCCTGATCATCGATCATCTTTCAGTATGGGACAATATTCTCCTTTCTTTCCGTGTAGGAAATAAAAAAGATAGAAAGAATGAGAAGGAGTATTATCCCAAAGCAGAAGAAATAATGAATGAACTGGGGATTTGGGAGTTGAAGAAGAGGAAGGCTTCAGATCTATCAGGAGGACAGAGACAGCGCGTAGCCGTTGCCAGGGCACTATTAAAGGATCCGAAAGTTCTTCTTGCTGATGAACCCACAGCAAACTTGGACAGTAAGACTGCTATTTCTGTAATCGAACTATTTAAGGACATAACTGAAAAGAATGACATAGTGACTATCATCGCTACCCACGATGAGCGTCTTACCCCATATTCTGACAAGGTATATGACTTTGTGGATGGTAAAGTTAAAGAAAGATAGATAGGTCGAAAGCTTAATGAAGGATAATCTTTGGGATAAAATAAAGTGGTGTTGGAGGTATACCAAAGAGGGATATCTATTTGGTCTTGTTTTCTTTCCTTTTTCGCTATCTTTGGTGCGATTTAGGTATAAAACAGAATTCCATAGGTACGATAAACGCGAATTTTGGAACTTGTATTCCTTTTAAGGCAAATGAAGATATATATAAAGTATATTTCTCAACTTCTAGTAAAAAATACAGAAAAAGCAAAGGAGATTGGTGAATGAAGAAATGTGTTATCTTGTTTGTGGCAATGATGGTTTCTGTCGGTCTTCTGTTTTCTCAGGGAGTCTATGAAAAAGACTATG
>JALFCJ010000129.1 GCA_022771185.1 Spirochaetales bacterium
TGAAAAGAGGATTTTTGGATAACATCTAAACCTTTTTGAGCTGAAGGGAATAAATGTAAGCTCCATGATAAGGTTTAATGAATAGTTGATATACTCACGGTATTGAATGTAATTTAACTCTAGTGTCTGATGCTCGAATCGCCTCTATTGAGAGTGTTTCATCAATGAGGTCAGGCTTTTTTGTTCAAAAACTCTCCTTTTGTTGAGTTATGTGGAGGCTTACATCATCAAAATAAATCCACTTCCATCTCTCCCCCAAGGGACATCAACAGTCTTTACCTTTCCGTCAGGTAGCTTCACCCTGGGGACCCTTGCTGTTATGTAGCATCGGTACTGGAAGAAGTTCAGATGCCTCCAAGTCCTTTCCCTCGTATCGTATACTGGGTAACAGACGCCGGAGTCTCCATATTGGAACATTGTCCCTTCTTTGAAGTCTATCTCTATCCTCATCTCCAGCCTTTCTGGATTCTTGGAGGATGGTGCCATCTCAAGGCTTTTTATGAACCATGGCTCCCTTATGCCTAGAGCCATAGAGAATACTTGCTGGAAATGAGGATCGATCATTTTGTTGCTCCTATGAAATTGATGTCTAACTAATCATATTATAGGAATGGGAATACTTTCTCTATCTATACTTTAACCCACTATAAATAATGAAAGGCCCTATATCTCAGCAAAACGACAATTTGATAAAACGATGTCATAAGGGAGTTTCAACAGTTCTGCACCCTTTTGAATAGATATCTCGTCTTCGTTTACTGCACGATATACCAACTGCTCAAAGAGAGTAGGCGCTTCAGATAATATTCGGGATTGTTCGTTCTTTACTCCACCGGCTTGAATAAAATAATTGCGATATACGCTATCGTTGATAATGCCGCATAAGTGTGCTCTTACAACAAGCATGGACATGGCAATCCCGTACTCTTTGCATACCATATACATGTCAGTGGTGATGGATTTTCTTCTGATTCCAAGTTCACGTATTGCATCTTCTTTGGGGAATAGGAAGGCACCAGCAATGGCCGTGGCATGTTTTTCTGCTTCTTTATCTTTCATCGTCACAGGCCATGAAAATGCAAAATGTGCCACTTCATGCAGGACTGTAGTACGAATTCGCTCTGCAGTCATATTTTTGTTTATTGCAATGTATGGCCTATCATTTACACTTCCGTTTATTCCAGAGAAGCCATCATTATCTATGTCCAAAAGATATACAAGTACACCTAAGTTTTCTAATAGTTCAATCAGGTTCCCTATAGGTCCATGTTCAGGTAACCCAAGATATCGCCTTAAAGACTTTCCATCTTCTTCTGGTTCCCCTGATACTTCAATCTTATGCATCGATGGGCTTTGGGGGAGGATTTCTCCTCCAAGTAGCTCAACAGCTTCATAGAACCTATTGAAGTATTCTTCTACAGATTCCTGTACGTACTCTTGTTGACCCTTGGAAAGCTTATTATTCTTTCTGAACTCATCATGGCTAAAAATAAGATTTAAGTTTCTTACTGCCAAAAAGTCCGCAATATTTACACCTAGAGCTTTGGCTAGGGCTTTAATGGTAGGCATGTCTGGTCTTCTATCACCATTTTCGTAGTTTGTGATTGCCATAGGCGTCACACCTACTTTAGAGGCAAGTGCAGCTTTAGTAAGGTTGTTCTTTAATCGATAGTATTTAAGATTCTTGCTAAACATATTTATGCCCCCTATTGTGTTTATATTATATAATAAAAAATTAAAATATAAACACTTGATTCATGGTTTCTTGTTTATCTCTATTAAAAATACACATTGGAATACAGAATCATATTATTCTAATTAGGAGATAATCATTTCTATAATTTTTGGCTTTGTGATTATCATTGTCCATAAGATGAAATGAATTAAGTCAGGGGTGTGTTCTTTTATTAGAGCTTAGGAAAATATAAAGTATTTTTCCTAAATAAAGTATTATTACTTAAAATAAAATCTTATAAAATAATAATTTATTAAAAGAAAACGCTTTCCTTTTTTTACTTTGACTTCCCCTTGGATGGACCACATACTTTGAAAAAAGAGAAACATCTTTCTATCATTTATGGAGGAAAACATGAAGAAGGTATTAGTAGTATTAATCGCTCTTTCTCTTGCTTTGTCCCTATATGCACAAGGTGCTCAAGAGACTGTAGTGGAACAAAAAGAAGAAGCAAAAGTTGAGGATATCGTTGTGTATGCCAAAGTCCCGGCAGAGTGGCAGTATGCAACAATTTGGGCTTGGGAGAATGCTAGTGGCAAGAATGCTTTTGATGGTGTTTCTTGGCCGGGAGTGCCAATGATTCCAGATGCAGCCAATGAAGGATGGTATTATATCTGGGTTCCTGGATATGTTGATATCGTAATTATCAACGGCCAGATGAATGGCAACGATATCCAGACAGATGGAATCGGGGTCAAGGGCTCCAGCTGGATAACAATTAATGGCGATAAATCAGCAAACGTAGTTTCCAGTAAGATTACTTCCGGAGATCTTCCAGAGAAGGAATCAAGACACTGGGTATATGCAACAGTTGATGAGAGTTGGGAAAATCCTTGTGTCTGGGCTTGGAATGTAGAGAGTGGAAAGAATGCATTCTCTTCTTGGCCAGGAATGGCAATGAGACCATTGGGCGAAGGAAAATATAGTGCCATGGTCCCTGATTTCTGCGATGGCCTCATCATTAATGGAAACGGCGGAACAGTACAGACTGTAGATATCAAGGACTTGGATCCAGCAGACATCTGGGTGACTGTTGATAAAGACGGAAAGGAAGATATCTCATATTCAGATCCTTCTAAGAAAGTAGAGAACATCACTATTTATGCAAAAGTGCCTGAAGAATGGGATGAGCCTTGTCTATGGGCTTGGTCAGATCCAGATGGAGCTGGTGCTTATACAACTTGGCCAGGTGCTCAGTTTGAGATGGGCGAGAACGGTTGGTATGAAATATCGGTAGGTGGCTGGATTAACTCAATCATCGTAAATGCCAATGGTGGTACTATACAGACAGGCGACGAACACAAAGGTAACATCGAAAAGGGTAGGGACCTATGGATTGTCGTTACTTCTCCTGAAGTATCCGAAGTATATTACGAGGAACCAGCACTTTAAATTCTATTCCGGGGTCCTTCGGGATTCCGGGCATGCTATGAGGATAAAAATGAAAAAACGTAAAGTTATAATCATATTGCTCGCTGTTATTTTTGTACTCACAGGATGTGGCAAAAAGAATGCCTCTAACACCTCTTCTCTTGTCATTTGGCATGACAAGGAAGACGCAGTAATAGAAGTGCTGGAGAAACATTTGAAAGAAACGGTACCGGAAGTAGAGGTCACCTTTGAAAAGAAGACAGGACTTACAGAATCATTGAAGCTGGTGGGAAATGATCCGTCTTCTGCTCCTGATATGTATCTTTTCGCCCACGATAAACTAGGTGTGTATGCTGAAATGGGCATACTGTCGCCGCTTACAGATTTCATCAGTAAAGAAGAGCTTAATGACTATATTCCTCTGACTCTATCTTCCGCTACATATAAAGGTGAGATATATCAACTGCCATTGTATTTTGAGACTCTTCTCTTTGTTTACAACAAGAAGTATATGAAGGACGATGAGGTTCCAAAGACAACTGAGGAGCTATATGAATATATGGTAGCCAAGACTAAATATGGTCATTATGGCTTTGTGGAGCAGCATTCCACACCGTACTATGCAGTTGGATGGGTTCATGCCTTTGGCTCAGATTATATATCTCCCGACGGTGTTCCTCTCTTTGATACAGAAGAGATGAAAGATGCCCTCGCTTACCATAAGAAGTTTGTCTCTCTTATGCCTGGTGAGACGGAGTATGCAACAGTAAATACTCTTTTCTTGGAAGGCATGGCACATACTTCCATCGTCGGGCCATGGTTTGTTCCCAGCATTAAAGATAAAGGTATAGACGTAGGCTTTGCTCCAATGCCTGTGGTTGATGAGACAGGTGAAGCCATCTCTCCTTACTGTGGTGTACAGGGCGTTCATGTGATAAAAGTACATGCAGAGGAGAAGAAAGAAGCTATAACAAAAGTCTTGAAGGCTTTGATGGATCCGGAGATAGGCGTGGATCTGGCTCTCTCTACAGGAGCTGCTCCTTCTAGGCTCTCTTCCTACGAAAACGTAGATGTAAAGAATAATACTCTTGTTATGCTGATGCGTCAGACAGCAGAGAGTGCCGCTCCTATGCCGAATATTCCTGAGCTTGACCCTATATTTGTGGTTGCAGGAAACCTTTTGACAGATATCAACATGAGTGGAATGGATATAGATGAAGCTGCAGAAAAAGCCCAGAAGAAGGCTTTGGAATTAATAGGGAATATGAGATGAACAAAAAGAATCTGAGAAAGAAGACGCTAGTTGCATACGCTGTCTCTGCTCCTGCCCTCATTTTGATAGCTTCTATTGTAGTCTTTCCTATTATCTACACCCTTTATATCTCTCTTACCAATATGAACACTTACCATTGGTTCAACTATGAGATAATAGGTCTAAAGAATTACCAGAGGGCTCTTACTGTATTTGATTCAGGGTTTTTCTCTGCTCTTCTCACTACAATTCTATGGACAGTAGTAAATATCGTCATTCAGCTAATAATAGCCTTTATTGTGGCTAATCTTCTGAATTCTCCGCTTATTAAGCATCAGAAGCGTCTATATGAGACGATACTTATGTTTCCATGGGCTATGCCAGGATATGTAAGTATACTTCTATGGAAGACAGGTATGTTCAACACTCAGTTCGGTCTCTTGAATAACTGGGTGCAGAAATTGGGATTTGAGCCTCAGCGCTGGCTCAGTAGCGACGTCAGTGCTTTTATGTGCTGCACAGTCGTAAACCTTTGGTTGGCCCTTCCATTTATGATCATGATCATGGATGGAGGCTTGAAGAGTATAGATAAGTGCTTATATGAGAGCGCTACAATCGATGGAGCAGGGAAACTGAAACAAGCAATGGTTGTCACTATTCCATGCCTCAAGCCAATAATCGGGCCCTCTGTAGTGATCACAATATTCACCACCTTCAAGACCTTCGATGTCATATATCTTATGGTCCTTCAGACAGGAGCCCAGACAGGTGCCCATATCCAGACGATTATTACTTATGCATATGAGAATGCGTTTATTACAAACAACTATGGGTATTCATCTGCAATAAGCATCATTATTTTCATTATGCTCATTGCATTTTCATTTGTTACATCTAGGAGGAAGAATGATGACGCGTAAGAGAATCAAGACCATTTCCTCGAAAATACTATTAAATCTATTCTTCATCGTTGCATGTGCTATGGCGCTTATTCCGATTCTATATGCGCTTTCCATATCTTTCACTAAAGATGCATCCCTCTTAAGTAAGGATTTCACCTTTATTCCAAAGCACTTTACCCTCGATAACTATAAAGCAGTTTTTACAGAAGAACCTGTTCCCCTTTGGTTCTGCAACTCCATATTCCTTGCCTTTATGACAATATGTCTTTCCCTTTCCACTGCAGTTCCTGCTGCATATATATTCTCTCGCTGGAAGTTTCCTGGAAGAAAGGGAATATTAAAGGCGCTTCTTCTTTTATATTCGTTCCCTTCTATTCTATCTATGTTCGCTATATATAAGATGATGAGTAATCTTCACCTTATTAATACTCGTATTGGAATCATAATAATCTACGCTGGTACTATGAGTGTCTTTGCACTGTGGAATATGAAAGGGTACTTCGACACTATTCCTGTAGAAATAGAAGAGGCGGCAAAGATCGACGGCTGCTCTGATTTCAAGATTGTATTGAAGATCGTCACACCGCTGGCTCGACCATCCTTAATAGTTACAGCCACAATGGTTCTTAACTTTGTTTGGAACGAGTATATCTTCTCAATTAACTTTCTTACAGGAAGTAAAAACGAGACGCTTGCTTCAGGTCTCTATTCATTACAAGCTACTGAGATGTCGGGATCTTGGCCTGTGTTTGCAGCCGCTGCAATATTGGTGTCTCTCCCTGTGTTGGTTATTTTCTTCTTTTCTCAGAAGTATATGACCAGCGGCCTTACTTCCGGAGGTGTCAAAGGATGAAAAAGGAAGCCATTCTACATATACCTATGTCTGAATATGCATATGCCTTGGATGATAAGAGAGTAGTCTTCAGAATAAGGACAGAGCGAGATGACATTGCTTCATGCACTCTATACTACGGAGATAGGGCATGTAGGAATAATCCTGTAGATTTCTATTCCATTGAAATGAAGAAGGTTGCTTATTCAAAACTCTTTGATTGGTATGAAGTGGAGTTTGAGAGTAAGTACAATAGAATCTGCTATTACTTTCAGCTTATTGATAATAATGGTGAAAGCACTCTCTACTATGGAGACGTATTTGAGAAAGAGAGAAGCATCAATAGAAGCGAGTATTTCCAACTTCCTTATAACCATCGTTCTGATAGAGTTGAGATACCATCATGGGCTAAGGATGCTGTAGTTTACAACATCTTTCCCGATAGCTTTGCTACTGGAAAAGAGTTTATCTCTCTAGAAGAAACTTCTGTTTGTTGCAATGGATATAAATCCAAAGGCCTCAGAGGGGGGACTATAAAAGGAATAAGAGAAAACTTGGACTATATAGAGGAGTTGGGCTTCAACACTATCTATCTAAATCCTATTTTTGTTGCTGGGGAATACCATAAATACGACACTATAGATTACTTCCATGTAGACCCTGTATTTGGAAGCGACGAAGAGTTTAAGGCCCTGGTTGATGATATACACCGTCGTGGTATGAGGATCATCATCGATGGAGTATTCAACCACTCAGGCTGGCATTTCTTTGCCTTTGAAGACGTGAAGAAAAACGGAAGAGAATCCAAGTATTGGACATGGTTTCATCGTTTGGAGGATCCTGTAGTTGTACCAGAGACATGGGAAGAGTATCCAAAGTATGAGTGCTTCGGGTATGAGAGGATGATGCCTAAGCTTGCTTCTGACAACCCCTCAGTCCAAGAATACTTTATAAACGTAGGAAAGTATTGGGCAGAGAAATATGACATAGACGGGTGGCGCCTCGATGTTGCAAGCGAAGTCTGCGATTCTTTTTGGATCAACTTCAGAAGAGAGATTAAGAGTGTAAAGAGAGACTGCCTCCTAATTGGTGAAGTCTGGGAGAGCGCAGGACATTGGCTTGATGGCAAGATTTTTGACAGTACAATGAACTATGACTTCAGACGCCACTTGCTTCGTTATTTTGCTCTAGAGGATATAGACACTGAAGAATTCAACTCCAGAGTGACAAATATGCTTATGAGGTATAGAAAGCAAGTGATGCTTTCTCAGCTTAATTTACTCGATAGCCACGATGTGTCCAGATTCCTATCAATATGTAATGGAGACGAAAGGAAGATGGAACTGGCTGTAGTTTTTCTTATGACATTTCCTGGTATGCCTTGTGTGTTTTATGGTGACGAACTGGGAGTAGTGGGAGAAGAAGAGAGTGAATACAGAAAGGCTATGCCTTGGAAGAGTGAGAGAGGTGACCTTTATAATATATATAAGGAATTGATCAGGGTACGTAATAGTGAGAAGGCATTACGCTCTGGTTCTTTTGTTGTGGAAAGAATAACAGAAGAGGGTGTTTATATTTACAGAAGAAGAAATGAAGATAGTTCAATACGTGTGATAATAAATAGGACTGGGTCCATTTACTTAGAGAGTTTGAACAATATAATTCTCCAACATGGATATAAGGACGGAAGACTTGAACCATATGGATTTGTGATCGAGGGGGGAGAGGTATGAGCGTATCAATAAAAGATGTAGCTAATAAGGCTGGGGTATCTATATCTACTGTATCAAAGGCCCTTAACGACAAATCATCTGTTTCTTCCTCCACAATAGAGAGAATAAAACAGACGGCGGAAGAAATGGGGTATGTTCCTAATTCTCGAGCCAGAGTCTTTGCAACAAAAGAGACAAAGCAGATTGTCTTTGTTGCAGATATCCCTAAGGACACAGCCTTCTATAATCCTCATATTTTCGAGATAATCATGGGACTCCAACACTCTGTGTCAAAGAGTGGATATTCCCTCATTGTGGAGTCTGTGGAAAAGAAAGAGGCGTTGGAATATATAAGTAGCCTCTATAAGAAGAATATGGCGGATGCTCTTGTAGTACACGCCTCTATTATTACAAAGAGGCTGGAGAGCCTCATTGTAAAGAGTAATCTTCCTCACCTAATAATCGGCCAACCTGATTATCAATCTACATTAAGCTGGATCGATACAGACAACACTCTTTCCGGTGCCATTGCCATAAGGCACTTGTTGAAAAAGGATTATTATCCCGTCGCATTTGTAGGAGGGAAGGCTGACGACATGATATCTTTACATAGATTTGAAGGTGCAGAAAGGGAGTTGAAGCAGAATAACCTCTCTTTTGAAGAACAGTATGTTCTTTCTACATCATCAACCATCGTCTCAGGAATGAACGCTGCAAAGAAAATACTTAAGATGGAGAAACCTCCAAGATCTGTTCTTTGTGCCAACAGTGTCATAGCCTTCGGTATGATGCAGGAGCTGAGAAACCAGAAAATCAAGGTTCCGAAAGATGTAGCTGTCATGACTTTCGACAGGTACCCTTTTTCTGATTTTACTGAGCCCCGTGTTACATCTGTCGATATGAATATGTATGAAATAGGAGAGGAGGCTGGTTCAATCCTTATTAAGAACCTATCTCATCCAAACCTCCGTATTCAGACATTCACATCAGAGCCTTGTATCTTTGAGCGTGAATCGACATAGAAACCTCATCTCCATTGGAAATGAGGCCTTGGAGTTAAATGAAATATTCTATAGTATCTGCTTCTGTTTTTGGATTTCTGAAAGTGGAATTCGAAAGAGAAGATAAAGTAATAGATGAGAAATAATCTTTCGTCATCTTGCCATAATCCTCCCACATGGGAAGGGTGGGACACTTGTCTTTTCTATTGCATGTAGATTCACCACATTTAAGACACGCTACCGGAGAAAGATCTTCGTCTACAGCAGATAGAATCTCCCACATAGTCAGATTAGAAGAGTCTTTGACAAGTTTGTACCCACCACCCTTTCCTTGGGAACCTTGGATTATTCCCGATGCAGAAAGGTCGTGCGCAATACGCTCCAGATACTTAATTGATATCTCTTCCTTTTCCGCGATTTCTTTTAGAGATGCCTGCCCATCTTTTCCAAGACGGGACAGGTTCACCAGGAATCTTAGAGCATATCGACCTTTAGTAGAGATCATCTTATTCTTCCTTAAAGAGAGGTGTTGAGAAGTATCTGTCACCTGTATCTGGTAGTAGGACAACGATTGTCTTTCCTTCATTCTCAAGTTTCTTTGCTTCTTCGATGGCAACGCTGAGTGCAGCACCGCTGGAGATACCAACCAGAATTCCTTCTCTCTTTCCCATATCACGAGCTGCTTTATAAGCATCCTCTTCAACGGCTGTTACTACTTTATCGTAGATGGAAGTGTCGAGAGTCTTAGGAACAAAACCAGCTCCGATTCCCTGAATCTTGTGTGGGCCTGGATGACCTTCAGATAACACTGGTGATCCCTTTGGCTCTACAGCGATTACTTCTACGCTGCTCTTCTTTTCCTTAAGATACTTACCTACACCACTGACTGTTCCGCCTGTTCCAACACCGGCGATGAAGATATCAACCTCACCATCTGTATCTTCCCAAATTTCAGGGCCTGTTGTCTTATAGTGGGCACGTGGGTTTGCGCTGTTGTCAAACTGGCCAGGGATAATGGAACCAGGAATAGACTGGTGAAGTTCTTCTGCCTTTGCGATGGCTCCTTTCATGCCCTTGCTGCCTTCACTGAGAACAATTTCTGCTCCATATGCTTTCATCATCATCCTTCTCTCTACGCTCATGGTTTCAGGCATAACAAGGATTACTTTGTATCCTCTTGCTGTTCCTACAGCTGCTAGTCCTATTCCTGTGTTACCACTTGTAGGCTCGATGATAGTGCTTCCACTCTTAAGGATCCCCTTTTCCTCTGCGTCGAGAATCATCTCTTTTGCAATTCTATCTTTGACGCTTCCTGCTGGGTTGAAGTACTCAAGCTTTGCCAATATTCTAGCCTTGAGATCAAATTCTTTTTCGATTTTCTTCAGTTCAAGAAGCGGAGTTCCGCCGATGAGATCTTCCATAGATGAATAGATATGAGACATGTTCTCCTCCTAACTCCTACTAACTTGGTAGGTTTTAGGTAATATAGGACTCCGAGGGGATATTTGTCAACAAAAATAATAAAAAAATATAGTTTTTCTTATTTGCATTTATGCCTTTTCTTTTGTCGCCTAATCTGGGAAAAATCTGATTCTCTTCTTTTCTTTCTTTCTTCAATTCTTCATGTTGTTTTTTTCAAAGCTTCTTGAACTTTAGTTCCGACACCCTTCTATCTAATACCTTTCTTCGCTTATTTAAGCTTTATCTTTGGATTCTCTATTTCAGGTTTTACATTTGCGTCTACCCCTGGACTAAACTGTAGTTTGTAATAGTAGTTGTTGATGAATTCAAATATTTCTTTATCACTGGGTTCGGAGCAGAAAGTGACTTTAGCTACATACAGTTTTACATTTTCTACTCTTACAAAAACTCCTACCCAGAATGGTCCTTCATAGAAGACTGTCAAACTTCCACTGCAATCTCTCCCTAGAATATGTATTCTATCCAAGGGAGAGAGTAAGGACTTTATGAAAATGCTGATTTTGCCTTTATAAGTGCATTATGCAGTGAATGCTGGAAACCATTGAGAATTTGAAAAAATGAAGATCTTTCTCCTTCTAAATTAGATGGAATACAGCTACAAATAATGATCTTGGTGATAGAGAAAAATGATTTAGGAGTATTATTTTGATCCTATTCTTTTTTCTTTGATGATTGTGATGACCAAGACTACTATTGCAGAAAGAAGAGTAGGCTGCACCCATAAGAATCCTGCACTTCCTTTATATGTAATCATTTCCATGGTTGAGGGAGATATGGTCTCCACTAGGCTGGAAAGAAGAGAGAAAAAGGCCACGGCTTTGAAAAATATTTTTCTATTTCTTGTATAAGGGATGATCTCCAGAATAATAAGGGATATGGTGACAGGATAAAGTAGATTCAGGATAGGAACACTTATCTTGAGTATCATATCTAAGCCGAAGTTGCTGAATACCATGGCGGAAAACGCAAATATCATGATCCAGATACTTCTTTTTACTTTTGGAAAGGATGAAGCAAAGAACTCCGATACTGAAGAAAGGAGACTTGTAGAGGTATTGAAACAAGCAACAATGAAAATCAAAGAGATCAGTACATTACCTGTTTTTCCAAAGAGAGTACCTGAAAGAACAGAAAGTAGTTGTGCTCCGTTTGTTGCGTCTGGAGAGATATATGCAGCTTTTCTTCCTGCAACAGCGAGAAATGAATATACGACTAGGAATGGGATAATGGATAAAAGTCCAGCTATTCTCTCTTCCTTGAGAATAGTTTTTTGATCACTGATACCTAAGTTTTTGATATTAATGGTGATGATGACTCCAAAGACTATGGCGGCTATTGCATCCATGGTCTGATATCCATCGATCATACCAGTGGAAAAAGGAGAGAGTATATACTTCTCACTTGTGGTCAATGTTCCATTGCTTGGGAGCGTCAAAGATCCAAGGAAAAGAATTGTTATCATCATAAGCAAAATTGGGCAGAGGATTTTCCCAAGCCTTGATGTAAACTTCTGAGGCTCAAGAGCGATTATCCCTGAAAGGACAAAGAAAACCACTGAATAAAGAATTCTGACGAAAATATTGTTGACTCCAAAGGAGACGGCCACCATTTCATAACTTGTTCCCGCTGTTCTAGGAATCGCCAATAACGGACCGATTGAAAGATATAAAACAAGAGAAAAGATGAAGCCGAAGACGGGATGAACCTTGTCTCCTAGGCCTCTGAGTCCGGAGCTGTGGCCTACAGCCAATAACCCCAAGACAGGAAAACCTATTGCCGTGATAAAAAATCCAATCAGTGCAGAGAGAAAGTTTCCACCACTCTCAAGAGCAAGAAATGGAGGAAAAATCAGGTTGCCAGCACCAAAAAACATACTGAATATTGTCAAAGCCATTAATAGTTTCTTCTTTATATCTAGCTTGTTCATAATACACCTCTTCCTGAGATTTTAAGCCAAATATGTTATTGTACAAACATTTTTTGCGCTATTTGGGGCTATGGATGCTTTTATAGTCTCTTTCCCATGTATAAAGGCATTGTATCTCCGTCTATAGTATATGCAAGTTTGTCGAAGCCGATGATAGAGTAGCCTTTTGGCTTATAGAAAGAGATAGCCTTTGTATTTGTGTTATCCACTTCCAAAAGTATTGATTTTGCCTTGTGCAATAGGGCTTCCGTCTCCATTGCCTCCATCAGCTTTGATCCTATTCCTTTTCCACGATTATTCTCATTGAATACTACTATGTTGACGATACGGAATCTCTCTCCCCATCCTTCCATTGCGCCTTCTGCAAAACCAAGTAAATCGTTGTTTTCGTCAACGGCCGTGTAAAAGACGCTGGAGTTTAGCCAAGAGGAAGCTATTTCATCTTCCAGTGTACATTCTCTTTTGGGGGTAGGCTCAAGATATAGTGTTATTTCATTCTCATCTTCTTTTGTTATGTATTTGCCAAAAGAAGAATAGTTAGTCTTGTATCTTTTCCCTTTGAATAATGCAGCGTCTCTCTTTGAAATAGTAATCATGCTCTGAAGTTATACCCACAATCGTGGCAATAGTAGAGTTTTTTCGTAAGAGTGAACCAACCTTTGCTCTTCCAAACATATCCTTTATGGCAAAGTGCCTTTATTAGCGCCATCCACCAGTCAAACAAAAGAAGAATCATAAAGCCGACGCACCATTTGATAGGAATCCAGATTAAATAGAGTATTCCGAAGACAAGGAACCAGAAGCATCCATGCTTACTTCTTTCGTCTGATAGTTGGACCTTGTAACTCCCACATTTTGGGCATCTCATGTTTATGCTCATTTTTCCTCCTTTTCAAAACCTCTCTCATACCTTAACCTTTTTTTATGGACAAAGGTAGAGAAATAGCTGAAAGAATAAAAGAAAACATAAAAAGAGTAATCGTGGGAAAAGATGAGACTATATCACTCTTGATCACAGCTCTCGTCTCTGGAGGGCATGTACTTTTATTAGATATGCCGGGAACGGGGAAGACAAAGCTTGCAAAGAGCCTTGCCAAGAGCTTGAGCCTGGAATTTGGAAGAATCCAGTTTACTCCGGATCTTCTTCCTTCAGATATTCTGGGGCTCAACTATTTCTCACAGAAAGAAGGCGAGTTTATATTCAGAAAGGGACCTGTATTTACTTCAGTCCTCTTGGCAGATGAAATAAACAGGGCCACACCTAGGACGCAGTCCAGCCTCCTTGAGTGTATGGAAGAGCATCAGGTGACAATAGACGGGGAGACAAGAAAACTCTCTGACCCGTTCTTTGTAATCGCAACAGAAAACCCAATTGAGACAGCTGGAACTTATCCTCTCCCTGAAGCTCAGACAGACAGGTTCTTTATGGTTCTTGAAATGGGATACCCAACTAAGAGTGAAGAGATAGATATCCTTTCCCGATTCTCTATCTCGGATCCTTTAGATACTCTTGAGAGCGTATGCTCAAAAGAAGACCTGGATACAATGAAAAAAGAAGCGGATGAAGTCTATATACACCCGGATGTGTTGATGTATATTGCATCTATTTCTGAGGCTACAAGAGAGAAGGAAGGCATGGGAATCAGCCCGAGAGGAACTATCGCCTTAATGCGAGGAGCAAGAGCTTGGGCTATGCTTGAGGGTTATGACTATGTTACTCCTTCCCATGTAAAGAAGGTTGCTCCATATATTCTTTCCCACAGAATGGGGAAAGATATAAAGAGAGGAAGGAAGGAGATTAACTCCATTCTCTCATCTCTTCCAGTACCCACAGAGGAGTGGGGGAAAAGAAAGTGACTTTTTTTCTACTCCCTGTCTCTCTTATTGTTCTTTTTGTTCTTGAAAGACTCTTTTTCAGAAAGATCTGGAGAAAGGGACTTGGCGTCAATGTGACGTTTTCTGAAAGTACAATAAGAAGCGGAGAAGGAGTCGTCGCCAAGGAGAAAACAGATAACAGGAAGAGAATTCCGTTGTCTATTATCAGTGTGGAGTGGAGCTTGGAGAGACTTTGTAGTCAATATAAAGTGGATGACAAACCCTTTGTCGTTTCATCGTCTTTCTCTCTTCCTTCATATTGCTCTGTAAAAAGAAATAAAGAAATAGATGGCCTTAAACGGGGTATATATACAATAAGTAATGGTAAAATAACATCTTCAGACCTTTTTTCTTCAGAAGAGTATTCTTGCTCTCTCATATCGAATTCGATGCTTTGTGTACTTCCTGGAAGAAAAAATACATTCTCTTCCTCCTACGCTTATAGAGGTTTTCTTGGGTCTGTGTTGAGTCAGAAGATGAACCAAGAGGATCCCTTTGAAATCAAAGCCATAAGACCATATTTCCCGACCGACAGTATGAGAGTGGTAAACTGGAAGGCCAGTGCCAAGACGGGAAGTCTGAAAGTTAACCAATATGAATGGACTACAGATGAAAGCGTAATGGTGATGCTTGATTTGTCGAGAGGGAATGAGGAAGAAAGAGAGACATTGATCGAATATGTATCGTCTTTTTCTTCTTTACTCATCGAGAGAGGAGTGTCTCTTTCTCTTTTCAGTAACGGACGCGATTATAAAAACGGAACCCTGGTTAAAGTCGGGGAGGGGAGCGGCGGTAGTCATATTGATAGTGTCGACAAGGCGCTCGCTACAATAAAAGTATCTTCCACAGACAGTATGGCTTTTTCAAATCTGCTGGAATTTGCACTTAATAATATAGATGACTGTGTTCCTGTGCTTTTCTCTGTTTATATGGACGAGGATGAAATTGAGAGGTTCTTTTCTATATCAAAAAAAGAAGGAGCTGTGTTTCTTTTAAAGGGGAATGAGGGAGAAAATGTTTTTCTATTGGAGGAAGGGAATGAATAAAGAGATAAATAGATATACCTTCGCTCTTTCTCTAATGGGGATTATTAATGTTTCACTTATAGTTTTGTCACTTAACGCCATAGTGGTGTTGAGTTTTCCTGAGTATGAGGGGATTCTCCATTTATGGAATGTTTATGGTGTCCTGATCCCTCTTATTCCATTGGCGATAGCAGCTGAAAAGAAAGGTGAGAATAAATGGTGGAAGCTAATTCTTATTTTGTTGACTGTTCTTTCAATTATGCCTGCAAAGGGAAATGTGGCGAAGACTGGTTGGGCTTTCTCCTTAACTGTATTCATGATCCCGGCCCTCTTTGCACCTCGCCCAGGTGGAAAGTTATTAATGGAGAGACCTAGGATATGGCATGTCATTGTTTTCCTGGTCTCTTATGGAATAGGACAAATAAACGAAAACTTTCATCTATCATCCTTGAGCGTGATATTAATCTACGTTTTCTTTGTCATCTGGGTTCTCTCAATAAATATCAACAGATTTCTGAAAAGAATAAGAGAGGAGAAGGGGGAAGTTGATGTCGTCTCGATTCTAAAAGAGAATAGGCGTCAGATTATTATCTTTGTAGCTTTATTCACTCTTCTTTCCCTCCTTCTTCCCTTTGTAATTGAAAACTTACAAAGCGAGAAGAAGACGACAAGTGTCGAATATGAATGGGGGGAAGAGGGCGAAGAGCAGAGTGACGACAGCTTCTATCAACCTATTTCAAAAGAAAAGGGGTTGAGCAGAGACAGTAAGCCTTTCAATCTTTCGCTTTTGGGTAATATCCTGATGTGGACATTTGTTTCCGCCGTCCTTGGATTCTTATTGTTGGAGAGTTTTGTTCTAATAATGAAGATACGTGAAATAGACGGAAGAAGACAAACACATAGAGACCAATTCAAAGAAGACTTTTCGGTGGAAGCTATCGTTGACTTTGAAAAGAAGAAAAAGGGGAAAGTAAAACTATTTCTCTCAGTAGATGAAAAGATAAGACGTAAGTACAAGAAGAGTGTGGTGAAAAGAAGTGGAGAAGCAAAACTAGATGCATTATCAACGAGGGAGATTCAGGACGAAATACTCTCCTTCGACTCTTATGAGTTCTCTTCCATTTATGAAGACGCACGCTATTCCCAAAAAAAAATGGAAAACAGAGATTACGAGAGAATGAAGGGTATTCTGGATAAACAAAAAAAGAGCAGCAAATAATCCTGGTCACATACATAATCCTCTGACCGTTGCTACATTCCTGTCCTGGCGGGGTTGGGAGGCATGCATTGCCTGGCATCTGCTGCATGGAATATTCTGAATGATTTTTCATTTTGAGTAAAGAGGGGTGGAAAACCTCTCAAAAGCATCAAAAATCCGTTTTTTACAAAAAGGCTGACTGTATTATCTTCCAAATTTCATTAAAAAATAGATGGTAAAGGGGGGATTCTTTTATCATCCGATTCTCTTGCTGTCAAAAAAAGGGTGAAACAGACAAAAAAAATGAACTTTTTTTGACAACTCAAGATTAATGGATGATAAAATTATCAAACCAAAGGGGTAGACAACTGTCTGTATGGGTAGAGATTCAGGACTGAGAAGATACCAATCAATGGATTTATTGATCTGGACCGTACTGCTGTTTGTTTTTGAGACGATTGTAGTAAAGGCAGGTACGGTATGGTTCAAATCTCAGCCGTGGACGCTTTCATTAGTTCCTGCTCTAACGACGATTGTTTATATGAGATGGGGCCTTTATGGCTTGTTTTACAGTGCACTTGGAGGTGTGGCCATTTGCTTTGCTTCAAAGGCAGGGGCTGTTCAGTACGCAGTATATGTCCTGGGGAATCTCTTCTCTGTTTTATCTCTCCTGATGGTTAAGAAGATGGGAAAAGATAAGATTCGCTCCTGTGTTTTCTTTTCTTTTCTATACGCTACTGTCGTATTTCTTCTCATGGCTTTTGGTAGAGGTGTGGTGTCGCTGATCTTGGGAAAGGGTGCCGGAGCTTTAGTCGACTTTTTGACGACTGATGTTCTTTCTTGGGTATTTGCGCTTGTTGTTATTTGGATTGTCAGGAGACTTGACGGTGTATTTGAAGATCAGATTTCGTATCTTGTACGCCTAAAGTCCGATGAGGAAAAGGAAAAGGGAGGGAAAGATGAAGGCTAAGGCTTCTGATTATCTCATCTATGATGAATCGACGGGTACTTATAGAGAAGACCCGGAACAAAAGGTCAGGGACGACGTTGAGAAACATTACTGGCTTCATGTTGGTAGAACCATCGTAAAAGACTGGCGTCTTTACGTAATGATTCTTCCGATGCTATTGGTGTTCCTCTTCTGGAGATATTTCCCAATGTATGAACTGTTGGGTTGTTTCAAAGTCTCTGATGAGGTACTTCCTGTATCTCAGCAGCTTTTCTCCGG
>JALFCJ010000292.1 GCA_022771185.1 Spirochaetales bacterium
AAGGGGTGCAGGTGATTTGGCGACTGGTACAATTATTCGCCTCCATAACGCTGGATATAACTGTATTGCACTTGAAATACCAAATCCTACAGTAATAAGACGAACTGTATCTTTTGCCGACGTAGTATATGAGGGCTCAAAGGCAGTAGAGGGCGTGGTGTGCAAGTTGGCTAAAGATATTGATGAGGCTTTGGATATTCTAAAAACCGGCTCAGTCCCTCTTTTGATAGATCCAAAGGGTGAGACAATAGAAAAACTTAAGCCAGGAGTTGTTGTAGACGCTATTATTGCCAAGAAGAATTTGGGAACTAGAGTGGGTATGGCGCCCTTTGTAGTGGCTCTTGGTCCAGGTTTTACTGCAGGCGTTGATGCTGATGTGGTTATTGAGACTATGCGTGGTCATAAACTGGGACGCCTTATATATGAAGGAAGAGCCATGGAGAATACCGGGACTCCAGGATTAATTGGAGGAAAAGGAAAAGAAAGAGTAATCCACTCATCAAAGGCCGGAATATTCAAGGGAAACAAAGAGATAGGTGATATCGTGGAAGAGGGGGATGTAGTAGCATACGTTGATGACGATCCACAGTTTACTACTATCTCAGGGCGCCTGAGAGGCCTATTGCATGACGGCCTATATGTTCCTGAACATTTCAAGATAGCTGACGTGGATCCTAGGGGAGAGGAAACAGATCATACAACAGTAAGCGACAAGGCCAGAGCTCTTGGAGGAGCTGTCTTGGAAGCTATAGACAACGCTCTTTACAGTAAACGGTATTAAGAAAAATCATCCTTTGATTCTCCCATAGTGGTGTTAGACTCATAATAACGGAGGATCAAATGGACAAAAAATATTATTCATATCCTAAAGAAAGACTGGGAGAGGGAAGAATTCCTGTCAAATGCTTAGGAGATAGCGGTGAAGTCTTTTCAGAGATTGCCCACATCATGGTGGATACAATTGAAGAGAATAATAAAAAAGGAAAGAAAACTGTATTTATCTGCCCAGTGGGACCAGTGGGACAGTACCCGATATTTGTAAGACTTGTAAAAGAGAGAAATCTTTCTCTCGCTAACTGTTGGTTCTTCAACATGGACGAGTATTTGACAGATGACAAAGAATACATCGACTCATCATCTCCTCTCTCTTTCCGTGGTTTTATGGAGAGAGAAGTCTACTCTCAGATTCCTGAGGAACTAAATGTCCCTGAGTCTCAGAGATTCTTTCCAGATCCGAAGAATCCAGAGAGTGTAGGAAAAAAGATAGAGGAACTAGGAGGCGTAGATATATGCTTCGGAGGAATCGGAATAAACGGACATCTTGCTTTTAATGAAGCAGAAGAAGTATCTGCAGAAGAGTTTGCTACTCGTGACACAAGAGTCCTTGCTATCTCGAGAGAAACAAGGTGTGCCAATGCAATCGGTGACCTTAATGGCGCCATCGATGCTATGCCTGTATATGCAGTGACAATCGGAATTAAGGAGATAATAGAAGCAAGAAGGGTTGTACTTGGTGTATTCAGACCTTGGCATAGGGCTGTAGTTAGACAGGCTATCTTTGACGAGCCTAGCGGACACTTCCCTGTAACTTTGTTGCAGAATCACCCTGATGCATTGATTCTTACAAATAATATCGCTTCAGAGAGGGCTTTTTAATGACACTTTCTGGAAAGATTCCCTTTAATTCAAGACTTATCAGTGTAGAAATTGAGACAGAGGGAGAAAAGATAAAGAGTATTAAGGAGATTGAAGACGGAAATTATCCTCTTATTCTCCCTGGCTTTATTGATGTCCATACCCACGGCGGTGGAGGAATGGATGTAAACCATATTGAGAGTATGGAAGATGTGGAGAGACTCTCCTCCTTCTATGCTTCTCATGGTGTTACATCTGTTCAGCTTTCTCTTGTCACCGATACTGAGGAGAGCATGGTAAAGTGCCTTAAAGTATTGGGAGAAGCAAGGGAAAAGAAGTTAAAAGGGGCACAGCTAGTAGGAATCCACCTTGAAGGGCCTTTCCTTTCAGATGAATATAAAGGATCCATGCCTTCAGAGCTTATAGTGGATCCAGATCCAGAGCTCTTTAATAGATATTTCACAGCTTCCCGCGGTCATATTTCATATATCACCATTGCTCCTGAGAGAAAGGGTGCCATGCCTTTTATTTCTTCTCTCAGACGAAAGGGTGTTGTAGTCTCCATGGGACACTCAAGTGCAGAGTATGAGACAGCATTGGAAGCCATAGAGAATGGAGTGACATCTGCTACACACCTTTTTAATGCAATGAAGCTATTTCATATGCATCGACCAGCTATATCCGGGGCATCCCTTGAAAGCGACCAAGTTTATACTGAGATTATTTCAGACGGCTTCCATCTTCATCCTGGAACAGTAAGATTGGTTCTCAAAACAAAGGGGCTGGATAAAGTTGTGGCCATTACTGACTCTATTATGGCTGCAGGTCTTCCTGACGGAGAATATAAGCTGGGAGTAAATGACGTCGTGGTAAAGGATGGGGATGCAAAGCTCAGAAATGGTGTCAGGGCTGGTTCTACTCTCACTCTGGACAAGGCATTAAGGAACTTGATTAAGTTTACAGGACTTGGGCCTGAAACTCTATGGCGGATTCTTTCTCTTAATCAGGCAAATATGATGGGACTCTCTGATAGAGGCTCACTGGAAGTGGGAAAGAGGGCTGATATGGTGGTTCTATCTGAAGACAATGAAGTGATGAAGACTATTGTAGGAGGAGAAATAGTTTTTGAAAGGGAGGATAAATGAAGTATCTATTTGGAGATATTCACGATCACTGTGGTATTTCATATGGTTATGGAAGTTTGGAAAATGCACTTGTCAATGCTAAGAGTCACTTGGACTTTGTTGCGGTGACAGGACACGCTTTTTGGCCAGATATCCCACCTGTAACCCCGGATACAGAGTTCCTGGTTGCCTTCCACAATAAAGGCTTTGCCAAGCTGAAAGGTAACTATGAAGGAAACAAGGCTATCTTTGAGAAGTACAATAAAGAGGGTGAGTTCACTACGTTTATAGGTTATGAGATGCATTCTCATCACTTTGGAGACCATCATATTGTTTCTGGGGATACTTCAATTCCGTTACTTACAGATGCAAAGACTCCAAGAGAATTCTATGAAGAGACGAAAGGGTATAAAGATACAGTGATCATTCCCCATCACATTGCCTATGCTCCTGAATACAGGGGAATAAACTGGGATGAATATGATGACTCCCTCTTTCCTGTGGTCGAGGTGATAAGTAAGCATGGATGCTCCATGAGCGATTCTCATCCTTTCCCTTATTACCACAATATGGGAGGCAGGGACAGTAGGAACACTGTATATAAGGGACTGGAAAAAGGAAAACAATTTGGTTTTGTAGGTTCTACGGACCACCATGCTGGTTATCCTGGTTCCTATGGTGACGGGTGTTTATGTGTCCTAGCTGATAATAACGATAGGGCCAGCATCATCGACGCTATCAAAAAACGTCATACCTATGCCCTCAGTGGAGACAAGATCAAGGCATACTTTGATGTGGATGGTTTTATTATGGGTGATAAAGTCTCTTCTTCTATAAGCCATCATACCGTCCACTATAAAATGGATCTGTCATATTTGTTGGACAAAGCTGTAATCTACAGAAATCTGGAGCCTATAGCTGTAATAAATGGTGAGAGTTTCAGAATAGTCAACGAAAAAGGAAAATACAAAGTAAGACTTGAATTCGGCTGGGGTGGAAAGAAAGATCTCCTTACCTGGGACTTTGATGTAAAGCTTGAAAACGGAAAGTTTTCTTCTCTTGAAAAGTGTTTCAGAGGTAAGAGTGTATTGGCTCCACAAGAAGGAGTAGAAGTACCAGAGGACTGCAATGTCATCGATAACAGGGCAAGTATTATTAGTGATGACCATTTGGAAGGTAGAGTACAGACCGCAAAGAATATTAATCCTACCACACCTTCTACATCCATGGTCGTAATGGAGATCGACGGTTCTCTTGATACTCTTCTGTCTATCAAAGTTAATGATAGGGAAGTGAGATTGAAAATAAGAGATCTACTAAACAACTCGTTCTGTTACCCCGTTGGAATTACAAACTCTCCTTCCTTTAAAGTTCACCAGGCTATTGGCGAAAGTTTATACAGAATAGAAGGGGAAGTCGAAGACGATATTAAGGGTAATGCTTTCTACCATATGGAAATATTCCAGAAGAACGGAAGTGTGGCATTCCTTAGCCCCGTCTATTTCAATTAGTTTTCACCTTTTGATGGGCTTAATAAATTTCAACCTATCTTTTTGGAAAAGGTGATTTAGACTCAGATTAACAATTAGGAGGCAATAAATGGCTGCAAAGCTAAAGGGAGGCAAAACCAACGAGAAACTTACAAATTGGATTTGGCTCGTTATTTCTTTACTTTGTGCTCTAGCACTTTGGACACTTTTATCAGTGTTGCCGGCTACTGCACGTTCATTCCCCAATATCTTCGTCGTATTTAAGCAGATTGGTGTCATGATTCAGAGAGGGGTTCTTTGGAAGGATATTTCATCTTCCCTGATCTCTGTAAGTGCAGGATACGCACTTGGATTTATCATTGCACTTCCGCTTGCCATTCTTATGGCATGGTATAATCCTGTAAGAAGAATCATCCAGCCTTGGATTCAGTTCATCAGAAATATACCACCTCTTGCTTATGTTCCTCTCATCGTCATCGCTGCGGGAGTAGGAAGAAAGCCACAGATCATCGTCATCACAATCGCCACCTGTCTCATTATGTGTATCACAATGTATCAGGGAATCGTTAATATTGACGAGACACTTATTAAGGCAGCAAGAGTACTTGGAGCTAAAGATAAGGATATCTTCCTTCGCGTTCTTGCTCCAGCTTCTCTTCCATTCATCCTTACAGCTGTACGTCTCGGTGCTTCTTGTGCCCTCACAACACTTATCGCCGCAGAATCTACAGGTGCATTCGCAGGATTGGGAATGAGAATCAGATCCCTTAACAATAACTTCGAAACAGCTCCGATGCTTCTATATATCATCATCATCGGTATCATCGGAATCACAGTTGAGAAGCTCATACAATTACTTGAAAGGAAGTTGACAGGATGGCAGGAGAAGAGAGAAATATAAAAGTTCACATTGAGAACGTTAAGAAGACATATCAGGGAAGAACTGGTGAGGTAGTAGCTCTCAACGGTGTAAACCTGGATATTATGGACAACGAGTTTATTACTGTCGTCGGTCCATCTGGTTGCGGAAAGTCTACAATCCTCAATATTATGGCTGGTCTTTTGGAGCCTACAAGCGGAAAGATCATCTGTAATGGAAAGGAAGTCCATGGAACAGGTCCAGATAGAGGTGTCGTATTCCAGCAGTATGCACTCTTTCCCTGGCTCACAGTAAAGAAGAATGTCCTCTTCCCACTTCAGATGAAGGGAATAAAGGGTCAGGAAGCAGAAGATATCGCAATGAAGTACATCAAGATGGTTGATCTTGAGAAGTTCTGTGACCACTATCCAAAGGAACTAAGTGGAGGTATGAAGCAGAGAGTCGCAATCGCTCGTGCTTATGCTGCAAATCCTGAAGTCTTATTGATGGACGAGCCATTCGGAGCTTTGGATGCTCAGACAAGAACTCAGCTTCAGCAGGAGTTGTTGGAGACATGGGAAAAGGAAAGAAAGACATGCTTCTTCATCACCCACGATGTCGACGAAGCCCTCATTCTTGGTCAGAGAGTCGTCATAATGTCCGCTAGACCAGGAAGAATCAAGGATATCATCGATGTAGATATTCCTTATCCACGTGATCAGGAGACAAAGATGAGCCCAAGATTCTTGGAGCTTAAGAACCAGATTTGGTCTCAGGTATATCATGAATACCTTGAGGTAAGAAAATAATCGGAACCACATTTTTGAAAACAAAAAAAGGAGATATAAAATGAAAAAGGCAATCGCTATTCTTTTGGTAGCAGTCATCGCTCTTACAGGCATTTTCGCTCAGGGAGCAGAAGAAAAGGCAACAACTTCTTCTCTCAAGACTCTCAACGTTGCATATATGCCAAACTATGCATCTCTCTGCTCCGTAATGGCTGCAATTGAGACAGGCGCTTTCGAAGAAGAAGGCCTCAAGGTTAACCTTGTTGAATTCGCAGACGGTCCTACTATCATCGCTGCTATGGAATCCGGCTCTATCGATATCGGATACATCGGACATGGCGCTCATAAGCTTTGTATCAATGGTCGTGCTTCCATCTTCGCATTCTCTCACCTTGGAAACGGTGACGCTATCGTCGGTCTCAAGTCTCATGGTGTAGAATCTCTCGCTGACCTCAGAGGAAAGAAAGTCGGTTATTCTTCTGGAACATCTTCAGAGAACATCCTCATGCTCGGTCTTAAGAGAGCTGGTCTCACAATGAATGACATCACAGCTTACGAAATGGATGCTTCTTCTCTCACATCCGCTATGACATCTGGTTCTCTCGATGCATGTGCTACATGGTCACCATCAACAGAAACAATGTGCTCTCAGATCGGTTCCGATGCTGTCGTAATCGCTAAAAACGAAACATTCTCTGACGAGACAGTCAACATCGCTTCTTGGATCGTCATGCCAAAGTGGGCTGAAGCTAACCACGATACTCTCGTCAAGTTCACAAGAGCACTCTATAAGGGTGAAGACTTCAGAGCAAAGGAAGAGAACATGAGACAGGTTGCTGAATGGGTTGCTAAGCAAGTTGCAGGTGACGTTGAAATCCAGTATCAGCAAGTTCATGGCGCAAAGTGGTATACAGAAGCAGACACAATCAATGGAATCAATGATGGATCCATCAAGGCTCTCTATGAAGTTCAGAAGCTTGCTTTTGGAGACGCTGTTAATCCTGCTACTCCAGTGGAGAACTACGTCCTCTTTGACATCATGCTTGAAGCTGCACACAAGTAATTCCAACTTCTGGAAATACGGCTCGGGAGAAATCCCGGGCTTTTTTAGTTTATTGCGTAAAGGAATATCGATTTATATTTTATTGTCTCCTTAATTTAGCTGATTTATAATTTTCTTATGCTCCCTGTATTGTTATTGATCACTCTATTTATGTCTTTGGCTCTTTTATTGTTGAGACGTGATTTGAGAAGCGTTCTTCTTTTCTTGGCAGTGGGATCAATAACTTTTTTCCTTTATACAATTTCTGTATATATAGCCAAAAAAGGAGGAATAACAGACTTTACAACCTTTGTCCTCTATGGAAACAATCGGGTTAGACAAAAGCTTATGTATCAAGTCTTCACAATGAATAGACTTGGATTCATGATGGCTATAGGAAGATATCTTTCTCCTTATTTTCTTTTGCTCTCATCTTTGAATATGGCTGGAAAGCTGAATAAGAGTAATTTAATAAAAAAAGGGTTGTTGTTATTTATCCTCCCATTGATGGGTATACTTATTTATATCCCCCAGTTCTTTGAGACATTCTCTTCAAATCCCACTGCAATGGGGATTGTAGTCACTGTTACAAAAATATGGATTATTCTTTATTTAACCATATCTATTCTCATGATGATCATCGAACTATGGGGTACCAAGCTCTCTTTCTTCAGATTGAGATTTATTATGAAATTCATGATCATTCTTTCTCTCGTAATGATCTATGGTCTTTTCTTTCCTCAGGATCCTGCCCAAGTTTATCTTTTCTATAGAAACGATTATATGTGGATGCTTGGTCTATGGTATCTACATAGAGGTTTCTCATCAGGCTTCAACTATGTAGTCATGATGGGAGCTTTGCTATCTGGTATCCTGTCTATGGCCTCTCTTATCAGGTATTTCTCAATTACATTTGGAGAGGAGGTGGCGGAAGTAAAAATAAGAAGAGAGATCAGTTCCACAGCTAGAGGAGTATCCATGTTTGTTCATGGAACAAAGAATGACTTGTTGGCTACACGTATCCTCCTAGATAAAGTAAAGAAAAATTACCCTGAGGATTGTGATATCGAGAGACTATCACAGATCAACGCTTCTCTTGTGACAAGGTTGGAGAAGCTAAATAAATCTCTCAAAGTAAACTCAATAAGACTTCGTCCAGCTTCAATGATGGATGTAATAGAAGAGTGTAAGAAGAGAGTAAGAGAGAATTTCTGCAATTACCAGATTAATGTCAATACCGAAGAAACTACAAAACTCATTCTTGCAGATACAACCTTTCTTTCAGAGGCTTTATATAACATTATACAAAACGGAATAGAAGCAACGCTTGATAATAAACGGCATGATCCCATAGATATACAGGTCAAATATGGACGAATGTGGGTCGAGATTGTTTTTAGTGATAGAGGAAAGGGTATAGATAGGAAACTAAAAAAGCATCTTTGGGAGCCTTTCCATTCTTCCAAGAATAGTTCTACTAACTGGGGAATCGGTATGTATTTCACCAGACTTGTAATAAAAAGGCACTTGGGGTCTATTTCATTTAGACTACGTAGGGATGGGGGAACTTCCTTTATCGTGATGTTGCCTTTGGCAGGGGAGGGAAGAAAGTGATTAGAGTAATGTTGGCTGAAGACAGTGAAGTAATCAGGACATATATAAAGGAAGCTTTGGAAAAAGAGGGAGATATTCAAGTAATAAAAGAGTGTTCCACTGGAATTGAAGCTGAGATGGAATATGAGAAAGAAAAGTACGATGTAGTCTTAATGGACATTGAGATGGCTGATAACGAGGATGGGATAAGGGCTGCAGATGCGATTCTTTCCAGCGATAATGATGCTGTCATTCTTTATCTCACTAGCCATGATAGTGATGAGACCATTGTAAAAGCCATGTCAAACGGTGCCCTGGATTATGTGGTCAAAGGCTGCGACGAAGATACGCTGAGAAAGAAAGTCAGAATGGCAAAGGAAGGCAATGCCCAAATTGACAGTGAAATACAGAAAGTCTTGATGGATGAATATAAAAGACTACGTAAGAGTGAGAAAAACCTTCTATATTTCATACAAAACCTAGGAAATCTGACTCCAGCAGAAAAAGAGCTTATCTCATGTTTTATGGAAGGCTTGAAGGTAAGAGAAATAGCTGAAAGAAGGTTTGTTGAGCCTGCTACGGTCAAGAGCCAGATAAGGACTCTGCTTCAGAAGTTTGGAGTATCGAGATCGACGGAAGTGGTTAAGATGGTGAAGGAGCTGGGGATAGAACACTTATTTCCACCTATGAGAAGGTAAAAATAACATTCATTAAATTAAAAAATTAATTGATGATATATTCAAAAATGGCATATATAATTTCATTATTAAGACTAATATTGCCAAAAGGATATATTGAATGGAGAATTCCATAGGAAACAACCTACCCAGAGTAAAAGTACAAAACCAGTTTTCAATTAAGGAAATTGTCTATAAATTTGGTCCTATTTCAAGAATAGAGATAGCAGATAGGCTTGGCCTTACTCTTCCTACTATTACTACCAGCGTAAGTTCCATGATAAAGAATGGACTTTTGAAAGAAGTTGAACAGGATCATAGTGTAAAGAGCTTGGGAAGAAGAACAATGCTTGTGGATATCAATGAAAACTCCAGAAGATTTATGGGAATAGAAATAAGAGGAACCGTAAGAAATGGTGTTATCATAGATGCCAGGGGAAATGTGACTGCATCTGTGAGAGACGAGAATCCTCTTACTGATTACTCCTTGGCGATGAAAAGTGCTCATATTATTGCAGAAAACCTTCTAGAAGAATCTGGTTTTTCTTGGGACGATATTGATGGAGTTGGAATTACAACACCTGGTATTGTGGATAAAAAACAAGAAAAGCTTGTGATACATCCTGGCTATAAGTGGAAGGACAAAAGAATAATTGAGGATTTTGTTTCTCTATCAGGGTACAGAGGTCCTGTAAGTGTAGAAAATAATACTATAGCAAGAGCTTTTGCACTTGTTATGTTTAATTCAAAACTACTGGAAAATGCAGATTCTTTAGCATATATGTTTATCTCCGCAGGTGTTGGATGTCCACTACTAAATAACATTAAATCCCATTTTGGTCATGTTACAGGAGACGGGGAAGTAGGACATATGGTAATGAATCCTCAAGGACCAAAATGTGATTGTGGAAACAATGGGTGTTTGGAAGCATATTCAAGTGAGAGAGTAATAGTCAAGAATGGAGAAAATGCAGCAAAAAGTGGTATTTCACCATTCCTTTCAAATGTCTTGGCGAAGAAAGGTTTTATAACAATATATGATGTGAATGATGGAAGAAAAAAAGGTGACATGGCTTCTTCCTCAATTATTTCTGAAGCAATCAAATATCTAGGGATTGCAATTGCAAATATTGATAATTTTGTTCGTCCTGAATGTATAGCAATCGAAGGTAAACTTTTTGACGATGAGGAAAACAGGAAAAAACTATTAGAAGTTATACATGAATACTTATATAACGAAACATTATCCGATCATCGATTTGTTTTTATTTCAACTGATGAGTATAGCGGGGCTAAAGGTGCTGCGACAGTAGCTATTAGAGATAATCTGGAAGTATTTTTGGAATAAAAAACATTGCATTGTGAAGAATCTGGTTTATATTTATTTTATAAAACTTAATTAAAATAATTAATTATTGGAGCATCTTATGTCTTTTCTTTCTTTTAGATATGAAGACCATTCAAATTTCTTTTCAGAAGAATGTTTCAAAGCACGAGTTAAAGAAAACATTGATTACTTGGAAAAAGTACAAGAAGGAGAAGAGAAATATGCCTCCTTCTTGGGATGGCATAGAGTCGATGAATGGGCAGGAGAGGAATGGTTAAAACGTTACGAGTCCTTAGCTAGTGAAATTAGAAAAGAGTGCGATACCTTGGTCGTCATCGGGGTAGGAGGATCAAATCAAGCTGCAAGAGCTGTTTATGAAGCTCTAGGAAAAAAAGACATTGAGATAATTTGGGCTGGTAATACGCTTAGTGCTCATTCAGTTAATAAACTTTTTGAAAAACTGGAAGAAAAAAAGAATATCTATATAAATTGCATTGCAAAGAACTTTGAGACATTGGAGCCTGGAATTGCTTTCAGAGCTTTAAGGTGTTATTTACAAAAGAAATATGGAGAAGACTACAATTCACACATAATAGTGACGTTTACTGAAAACACCTATTCTTGGAAGATGGCGGAAGAACAAGGGTATAAGACACTTCCCTTTCCCATTAATATACCTGGAAGGTTTACTTCGCTTTCTCCTGTGTGCCTTTTCCCTCTTTCTGTTGCAGGCTTCGATATAAGGGCCATGAAAAGAGGTGCAATAGAAATGGAGCATAAATTGAAAAATAGTACAGATAATCCTGCTCTTGCATATGCTACAGCTAGGACAATGTTGAAAGATAGTGGCAAGACAGTGGAATTGTTATCTGTATTTGAGCCAAGTTTATTTCGATTTGAAAAATGGTGGAAACAACTATTTGGGGAAAGTGAGGGTAAAGATGGTAAAGGATTACTGCCTATGGATGCACTATATTCTGAAGATTTGCATTCTTTGGGACAGTTTTTACAAGATGGAAGTCCATCAGTTTTTGAAACCTTCCTGCATATCAAAGATCCAGTTGCTTCATTTGTCTTAGGTTCAGATGGAGTAGAAGATGGTTTTTCTTACATTGAAGGAATGGATTTTTCTTATATTAATAATATGGCATATGAAGCTACTATTTCAGCTCACTCAAAAAGATTTCCATGCCTAATAATTGAAATTAAAAAAATGGATGAAGAGACCTTTGGCTCCCTTTTCTATTTTTTTCAATTTGCTTGTTATATATCATGCTTAATTACTGGGGTAAATCCATTTATTCAAGATGGTGTGGAAGCATATAAGAATGACATGTTCAGAATGTTGGGGAAAAAGTAATAACATTTGAGAGTTATGAATGTGTCATGTGTCCCAAAATAATCTATTTCCTTTGAAAACTATTAGTTGCGTAGATGAAAAAAGGGTGATAATATTTAATTAAATAAATTAAATAAGATTTAACAAAAGGAAATATAACATCAAAAATAAGGAGATAAGAAGATGTCATTAGTACCTATGAAAGCCATCCTGGATGCAACAGATAAGTATTGCTATGCTCAGGGTGCATTCAACGTAAACGCAGTTGCTCAGGCAAAGGCAGTAATTGAAGTCCACGAAATGTTCAGAAGTGCAGCCATTCTTCAGGGTGCAGACCTTGCAAACGGCTTCATGGGTGGAAGGACAGACTTCCAGAACGCAACTCTTGAAGACAAGAAAGTTGGAGCAAGAAACATTGCTGCAGCAGTAAAGAAGTATGCTGTTGATTCCCCGATTCCTGTTGCACTTCATCTTGACCATGGTAAGAACTTCGATTCTTGTAAGGCAGCCATTGACGGCGGATATACATCTGTCATGATCGACGGTTCTTCTCTTCCATTCAAGGAAAACATCGAACTTACAAGGGAAGTTGTAAAGTATGCACACGAAAGAGGTGTAACAGTAGAGGGTGAACTTGGAGTTCTTGCTGGTGTTGAGGACCACGTTTTCGCTGCTTCTTCTACATACACAAACCCAATGGATGCAATTGAATTCTTCAAGAAGACAAAGGTTGACGCACTCGCCATCTCTTATGGAACAAAGCATGGTGCAAATAAGGGCGCAAACACAGTCATCAGAAAAGAAATCGCTATTGCAACAAAAGAGTGCATGAGACATGAAGGAATCGACGGTGTTCTCGTCAGCCATGGTTCTTCAACTGTTCCTCAGTATATCGTCAAAGAAATTAACGCTCTTGGCGGAGACGTTCAGAACGCTTATGGAATCAAGATCGAACAGCTTCAGGAAGTAGCTAAGTGTGGAATCGGAAAGATCAACGTTGATACAGATATCCGCCTTGCAGTTACAAGAAACTTCCGTGAACTCTTCAGAGATAAGCCATCATTAAAGAACAGCCCATCTATCGGACCTGTATATGAACTTATGGTAAAGAACCCATCTGCATTCGACCCAAGAGTATTCCTTCCTCCAGTAATGGATGCTGTAATGTATGG
>JALFCJ010000188.1 GCA_022771185.1 Spirochaetales bacterium
CATCATTCTCCAGATCCTTCACACTCCCTGATGACGTGGACGAGGAAAATATCAAGGCCGAGAGCAAGAACGGCATCCTCTCCATCACTCTTCCTAAGACTCAGAGAGCCCAGAAGAGCAGAATCGAAGTCAAGATTAACTGACATATAGACTCAAAGAGACCCTGATCATCAGTCAGGGCCTCTTTTTATTTGTCTTATTTCACAATCGACACTCTGTCTCCTTCTATTTCCCATTCCATAAACTCTATTCCAAGATCAAAGGCCATCTTCATGGTCGAAGACGAGAAGCCATCCGTTTCATAACCTTGTACATCTTCAGGTGTATGGGCATCGGAGCCTGTTACAATCTTGACTCCCATATCTTTCATCATCAGCCAGAACTCTTTATTGGTATATCTATGTCTCTTCCCCTGCTCTGTGTCGATTATTCCCTTCCTTATTCCACAATCATTCATCTCTAACGGGATATCACAATCGAGGGCACACTGGGCAATATCTTTTGCCGCAGCCTTGGCATTATTATCCCAAAGCCTGTAGTCAGACATATATAGATCAGGGTGACAGCCATAAAGAAAGAGACCGGAGGAAAGCATCTCTGTATATAGCTTTACATACCCAGGAAGAATAGAACGGAAAGAGACTCCTATTCTACTGATATATGTATCGAGACCTGTTTCAGGACTTACCATAGAGTGTACTGATCCCAAAAGATAAGAGTACCCTCTTTCTCCCAAGAGTTCTTCTCTATAAAACCCTTTTTCGTCTTTTATCCAGTCACACTCTGCTCCCAAGAGTATTTTTATCCTGCTCTCTTCATCAGCTTTTTTGACATCCCTATCATATCTATCCAAATCGCTGTAATCCATGCGGGTTCCATAATAAAGAATCTTATCTGGAAGAGGAGCGTGCTCAGAGAATCCCAATACTTTCAATAGGCCTTTTTCTTCAGCTTTTTTTACATATTCACTTATCTTTCCCTCTCCATGCCTACAATAGAAAGAATGTGTATGTAGATTGACTTCATTCTGCAAATATCTCATGTTTCCTCCACCAAACACTATTAAATGCTTGCCGTCTTTCCGTATATACGAATGATGTCGTCAAGGACTTCTTTGTGACTAAAGTCTTTGTTATATACAATTCTTGTCTCTCTTACCATAGAGAAGTTTTCAATTGGAAGAGCTTTTATCTTACCTTTTCTTATTTCATCCAAACATGCACTTCTAGGTAGAATAGATACTCCCAGATCCTTTCTGATCAAGTCCTTGATTGTTGCAATGTTATCGACCTCAAGAATGACGTCAAAAAACGAAATATCTTCTCCGTTAAAGACAAGAGTCTCTTCAAATAGCTTACGTGTAGCACTTTCAGCAGAGCGGAGGATCATCTTTTCTTTCTTTAGATCCGATATTGTGACTGCACTTCTTTGGGAAAGAGGATTATCAGGGCTCATGACACACATAAGGTAGTCTGTGTCCAGAAGCAGTGATGAAAACTTAGGATTATTGACGGAGGCATCAATAATTGCCAAATCCAGCTCATAGTTTTCAAGCTTATCATAAAGATTATTTATAGTATCAGTAGTAAGCATAATCTTTACACCATTATTTTCGATACTATATTTAGCTAAGGCGGAGGCTGTGACGTTGCTCTCTGCAGTGTGTGTTATTCCAATTCTTAAAGGTCCGAAGTTTTTTTCTGAATTCTTGAGCTCCAGTAGCATTTTTTCATACAAAGCTTTCTGCCTTCTAGCATATTTCAATACTATTTCTCCTTGCTGTGTAAGGATTAAACCATTTTTATTCCTTATAAAGACCTTAACACCCACCTCCTCTTCCAGTTGCTTTATCTGCTGGCTTACAGCAGGCTGAGTCATATACAAAGCTTCTGCTGCTTTTGTAAAATTCAAGTACTCTGCAACTTTAAGAAAGGTATACATTTTGGTTCCAAGCATACTTACTCCAATTAATTAATTTTATAATACCAAAGAATAATATAATTTGTATTTATCTTCAATAAGAAATATTCTCTATTTCCACAAAAGGAGAGAATAATATGGACGCACTATCTTTTATCGAAAAACTTGGAATAACAGATCCAACTGCGATCACTGTAATATCTGTGTCCTTTATGCTTTTCTTCGGCTTTTTGATGACCCGAGTCACCAAAGTCTTCAAACTCCCGAATGTCACTGCATATATTGTCTCGGGTATTATTATGGGCCCCTTTGTCTTAAACTTAATTCCTCAAAAGACAATAGAAGGAATGAGTTTTATCGGAGACATAGCTCTTTCTTTCATCGCTTTTGGAACGGGAGAGTATTTCAAAGTAGATATTCTAAAGAAGAATGGCCGGAAAGTACTCATAATTACAATCATGGAAGCCTTGGCTTCGTCTATTGTGGTTTTTATTGCAACCTACTGTTTCTTGAAACTGGAATTCGGTTTCTCCCTCATTCTTTCCGCCCTTGCTTCTGCAACAGCCCCGGCCTCCACTCTTATGACAATAAGGCAGACAGGAGCCAAAGGTGATTTTGTAGACACTCTCCTAGGAGTAGTGGCGCTGGATGATGTAGTAGGTTTAATAGCTTTTTCTATTGCAGTCTCAATCTCTTCATCCATCACTCTTGGTGTATTAGATATCAGGGCTCTTTCTATCCCTCTTATTTCTAATCTAGTGGTTCTTATTGTAGGTGGATCTTTAGGGTTTCTTTTGAAGTTTTTATTAAAGAAAAGAAGCACAGACAACCGCCTTATAGTCACAGTAGCCATTCTATTTGGTTTCTGCGGAATATGTACAATAGCGAGAGTGTCTCCATTACTGGGATGCATGTCCATGGGTATGGTATATATCAACGCTACGGGAGACGAGAGACTCTTTAAGCAGCTGAACTACTTTAGCCCCCCTATTCTACTCCTATTTTTTGTCCGTTCTGGATTGAATTTCGATATCGGCTCTCTATTCTGCGGAATGAAGGGCTTTGGAAATATGCCTCTTTCTATAATCGGGCTTGTTTATTTCTTCACAAGAATAATAGGAAAGTACTCTGGAGCATATTTGGGTTCTCTTGTTACACATAAAAGCGGAAGCGTACGTAACTATCTGGGACTAGCCCTTATTCCCCAGGCAGGAGTGGCCATAGGGCTTGCAGCCATGGGGGCAAAGTTTTTGGGAGGAGAGGAAGGCAGGGCACTGGAGACCATTATTCTCTCTTCAAGTGTACTTTACGAACTGATAGGCCCTGTATCTGCAAAACTTTCCCTTTATCTATCTCATTCCTATCCAAGGAAAGAGAAGACCAAAGAAAACGTAAAAGAAAACACACTCACATCAGCCATTAGCAGCTAATACACCTGGGGGGAAATATGAAATCTATAGACACAACAAACAAGTCCCAAAAAGGGACTGAGACGGTTATCGATGAAAAAGACGAGATATATAAAGAAGAGGAAGACACAATAACAAGACCGAATGTATGGAGAATATTCGCTTTTTCAGGAAGGAAAGAATATAACGATGACGACTAGACATCCTCATAGAGTGCGAACTCAAGGTTATCTCGTACAAATCTCTTTCCGTTCCAGGCATATGTACGCCCATCTGATAGAGTCAGGATATGAGAGTGCTTCTCTCCTTTCTCCATATATACAGATAGCCCGTCATACTCTCCCATAAGCTGCAGATCGCCGCTTATTGGTTTACGACAATAGAGACGACACATGCTTGTTACAAGCTCAGGAGATGAGAGGAAAAAAGATGTTGCAGCAGAAACAAAAGACTCAGCCTCCTCTATAAAGGAGAGATATTTCTTGCTTTTTTGGAAAATTGCCAAGGTATCGTATGTAAACATAAATATAACTTAGGACGAAATTGAAATGAAAGTATAAAAGAGAGACAAAAGCTATTATCAAATAGAAGAATTTCTTATAGACTCATAACAAATAATCATAGATAAAGGGAGCAAACTGTGAATTTAGCCGACGCTTTGTCGCTTCTAGGCGGAGTATCGTTATTCTTATTTGGAATGACGCTTATGGGGGAGGGCCTGAAGCTTGTAGCAGGAAACAAGCTTGAACTAATATTATATAAGCTCTCGGGAACACCCTTAAAAGGTATCCTATTAGGAACAGGAGTTACTGCTGTAATCCAATCGTCTTCTGCAACGTCAGTCATGGTTGTAGGTTTTGTAAACTCTGGAATGATGAAGATGAAGCAAGCCATATCCATCATCATGGGTGCAATCATCGGAACCAGTATCACAGGTTGGATTATATCTCTCTCCGATATCGGAGGAAGCAGCGGATTATTGAGCCTGTTATCTACAGAGACGCTATCTGCAATCACTGCAATAGTCGGTATATATCTAAGGCTCTTCTCAAAGAAACAGTCACATCACCACACTGGCGATATCCTAATGGGATTTGCTATTTTAATGTTCGGCATGAAGGCCATGAGCTCTTCTGTCAGCTCCCTAAGAGAAAGCGAAGTCTTCCTTACTCTTCTCACTCAATTCTCTAATCCTATTTTAGGTATATTGATCGGAATGGTATTTACAACAGTAATCCAGAGTGCTTCCGCTTCCGTAGGTATCCTTCAGGCTCTTTCATCTACCGGTGTAATAACCTTTGAAATTGCACTCCCAATAATAATGGGTATTGCCATCGGAGCCTCGGTCCCTGTACTTTTATCAGCTCTGGGAGCAAGCACAGATGGAAAGAGAACAGCTCTTTCATATCTTGTCGTAGACGTTCTTGGTGTAATCGTCTTCTCTATACTCTTTTATTCACTCAATGCCATAATCCACTTTCCTTTCATGGGGATGTCTCTAAGAAGTGTAAACATAGCTCTGGTTAATACAGTATTCAGATTAATAGTAGTGGCCCTACTCCTTCCATTTATCTCACTGTTGGAGAAACTTGTATCTACAATCATCAAAGACAAGGCAGAGAAGCAGGACAAAGAGCTTGATGACATCAAGAGACTTGAAGAGAGATTCATCTCTTATCCACCTCTTGCCGTTGAAAACGCAAGAATCGCCATCAACAAGATGGGAGAACTTGCCGAAAAGAATATCCTTGACGCCTTTAATCTTCTTAGAAACGGATATACAGACGGAGGCTTTGAAGAAGTTGAAAGAATCGAAGGTATCATCGATAAATATGAAGACACCATCGGTACATACCTGACAAAGCTCACCGGAAGAGAGATGCCTACAGATCTCAATAGGTCCGTAGCAAAATATCTCCACACTCTCACAGACTTTGAAAGAATCAGCGACCATGCACTGAACATTGCTGAGAGTGCAAGAGAGATTAAAGAAAAAGAGATTACTTTCACTCCTGGTGCCATTCATGAAATGGATGTAATGATGAGTGCTCTTGAGAGAATTATGCATATCACAGTCTCATCATTTATAGACAACGACTTGGATAAGGCATACTTGGTCGAACCACTCGAGGAAGTAATCGACGAACTATGTGAAAAGATGCGCTTTAACCATGTCGATCGTCTTACAAAAGGAGAGTGCACTATTCTCAATGGCTATATATTTAACGATCTAATTGGAAACTATGAAAGAATAAGTGATCACTGCTCAAATACTGCAGCAACACTTATCGAGATGGAAGAGGGTGTGTTTGGTCTCCACACTTATACAAACGAAGTCAAAGACCGTCATACCCACAACTTCGAAGAGAACTACAAGTTCTTCTCAGAAACTTTCTCTCTATAAAGAAAACGAAACTAATAGCTATATATGTGAAGAAAGCCCGCAAAAACCGGGCTTTCTTTATTTCTAAAACTGAACTCTTGTTATTCAATAGATACTGGAGGCTCTACATTGACCCTGGTATTCTTTACTTCAACTTCTGAGTTGATTACTCTGATGCCCCTATAATCGTTCATCACGATTCCTCTGCACATCTCGATTTCCAGACCTTTCTCCACTTTGTCTGAAAGCTGGATATCACAATCTTCAATCTTTACGTTCTTGATCGGTGCTTCAGGGAGACCTACGATGAAAGATGCAGAAGCTCTCGCATTTGTGACCTTAAGTCCGCTGATGGATACATCAGATATCTCAGGAGTCAAATCGTTAATAGGCTGAGACTCAAGAGAGAATGCAATAGGATCAGGATCGCCACATCTATAATACATATTAATAGATATAGGGCAGATTACATTATCCATAGTGATGTTGGACACGTTGATTCCTCTAATCTTTCCACCTCTTCCTCTTCTTGTCTTGATTCTTACACCTCTGTCTGTTCCATCAAAGAAACAGTCTTTTACTGTAATGTTTTCAACACCATTTGCTGTCTCGCTGCCGACGACTAGGCCTCCATGAGCAGAAAGGACCTTGCAGTCTTCAATGAGAATGTCTTTGGCGACTCTACCCTTCTCGCGCGCAAGTGCACCACTGCCGCTCTTTACTGCGATACCGTCGTCTCCAACATCTACTATACAACCTTTG
>JALFCJ010000193.1 GCA_022771185.1 Spirochaetales bacterium
GCTATATATATAGTATGAGGATAATACACACTTCAGATTGGCACCTGGGTCACACATTAATGGATAAGACAAGAGAAGATGAGATGAAGGCATTCTTCTCCTTTCTCATTGAAACAATAAAAGAAAAGAAAGTTGATGCTCTACTTATCTCCGGCGATATCTTCGATACCGGGACGCCATCTAATGCAGCCCTTAATCTATACTACTCTTTCCTTGCTTCCATCAAGGACACTGAGTGCAAGGATGTATTTGTCATAGCAGGAAATCATGACTCTCCCTCCCTTTTGGCAGCACCAAAAGAAGTTCTTAATATGATCAGCATCCACGTCTATACTACAAAAGAAGATATCGAGCCATATGTATTGGATGGCAAAGTCGTTATTCTACCTATTCCCTTTCCCCGTGACCAAGAGTTAAGAAGACTTAAGGACGGTGACTCGATAAAAGAGGAAGACGATAGACTTCGTCTTGCCATTGAAGAGTTATATATGAGAGAGACAGAAAAAACTGCAACTCTCCATCCTTCTCTCCCTATTGTCGCCATGGGGCACTTGATGGCTACGAACGTCACAGCCGAAGATAAACCCAACTTATATATAGGAGGCTTGGGAACAATAGACTCCGGGTCATTTCCTAAGGCTCTCTCATATGTAGCTCTGGGGCATATCCACAAAAAGATGAACTTAAACTCTTCTGGAACTATATGTTATTCAGGGTCTCCTATTCCTTTCTCTTTCAAGGAAGCAAAAGATACAAAAGTTTTGAAACTAGTGGAAATAGAAGGGCGAGAAATAAAAGTCAGCGACATTGAAATTCCAAGATTCAGAAATCTCTATCAGATCACAGGAGACAAAGACTCAATCGAAAAAGAGTTGAAGGGCCTTGTAGAGAATAAAGAAAAAGGGTGGGTGTCCATTGAGATAACAGAGAGTGGAGTATCATCATCAGTGAGGGCTATGTGTGAAAATATCACAAAAGGTAGTGGCATAGAGGTAATCCACATTAAAGACACTACTATTTCCAAACGCCTTATGGAGACAGAGGATGAAATAGAGAGCCTAGATAGCCTATCAGAAGAAGATATCTTTACTAAATTCCTTGATGAAAAAGAAATAAAGGGTGAAAGAAAAGACAATCTATTGTCTATGTTTAGAGAAATCCTCCACGCAATCGGGGAGGTAGAAGAATAATGAAGATACTGAGCTTAAAGTTTAAAAACATAAACTCGCTAAAAGGCGAGCACTATATAGATTTTAATTCTCCGGAGTATGCTGATTCAGCTATCTTTCTGATCAGTGGAGACACAGGAAGCGGCAAGACCACGATCCTTGACGCCATCTCCATCGCCCTCTATGGCAAGACTCCAAGATTTAACAAAATCTCAGCATCCTTTAATCCTCTTATGAGTAAAGGAACAGGAGAGATGTATAGTGAAGTAAAGTTTTCTGAGAAGGGACATATATATACTTCCCGTTGGTCACAGCGTAGGGCTAAGGGAAGTGCCGATGGCAACTTACAAAGTATAGAATGTTTTGTTTATGACGAAGAGGGAGTACCCCTCAATAGAAAGAAGGATGAATGGGAAGAAAAAATCGTTGAGATAACTGGCCTTACCTATGATAAGTTCACTAAGGCAGTTATGCTTTCTCAGGGGAAGTTCTCTGAGTTTTTATCTCTTGATGGGAATAAAAAAGCTGAGATGCTTGGAGACATTACTGGAACCAAGATCTACTCGGATATCTCAAAGAAAGTATATGAAAGAGCAAGTACTGAGAACAATGCTCTCAATACACTTAAAGCAAGGATCAATGATATCCATCTATTCTCAGAGCTAGAGATAAAACAAAAGGTAGAGAGAGTCTCTCAATTACAGAAAGAAGTTGAAAGCGCAAACAACGACATTGCACAAATTAACGATGCAATTAAGTATAGAGAAAGAAAAGAAATACTGGAAGAAAAAGAAAAAGCCCTTTCTGAGAGAAATGAAAACAAAAAACCTTTGGAAGAAAAGGCAGAGAAAGAGAGAGTAGATTTTGAATCATTCCAGAAAGAAAAAGAAGAGAGGGAAAAACTCCTCTATAGGGTCGATTCCCTTGATAAAGACATAGATGTAACAAAGAAGAAAATTGAAGAGACTAAAAGAGATATAGAAACCATAACGCTCTCTATAAGAAAGAAAAATATGGAGATGGAGAAAGAGAGAGAGTCTCTAAGGATGGCTGAGAAAAACCTGGAAGAAGCTAATTCTTATATCACTCTTAACCAAAATGACTCAGATCTTTCTGTGACAATTACTAAGGCTATAGAAATAGAAACACAGTTAAGTGCATTAAAAACTAAAAGGAGTAAGAACGAAGAAGAGGTAAAAAGACTTGGGAAGGAAGTTCTTCAAAAAGAAAAACTCAGGGGTGAGGCAGAACAAGATTATAAAGTCATAAAAGCAAAAGAAGAGAAAGAGAAGGAGAACCTTTCGTCTCTGAATAAAGAGAGAGACACAATTCTTGATGGAGCCTTACCAGAAAGCATCGAAAAAGAATTGGAGAGTTATCAAACTAAAATGCTTAAGGAGGAGGCTTTCAAATCTCTGGATGATAGACGAAAAGAGCTAAAAGAGGGAGAAGCTTGCCCTCTCTGCGGTTCTCTTCATCATCCATATTCTGATGAAGCCTTTATATTGGCGCACAAAGCTGAAAACACAAAGCTATCCTGTGAGATAGAGAGACTTAAGGCACTGAAAAACGGACTTTCCATCATTGATGAGAGAATCAGAAAAGAAGAGAAGAGATTAAATGTCGTTATGAATGATGTACTCTCTTCTTTTGGTATGTTGGAATTAAGAAAACAGGAGCTGGCTTCCTCAATAGAGAAGAAAGAAAAAAGCGAGTCTGACTTATTGCAACTTGGAAATGAAGTAAAAGAAACAGAAGAGCGTCTTTCTTCTTTACTAGGAGGAAGAGAGATTAAAGAGCTGGAAAAAAGACTATCTACTTTTGAGCGATATAAAGCTATGATAGAAGAAAGCGAAAGGGCAGTAAGTGCTTATGGCGTAAAAGAAAAGAGTATTCTTGATTTCATTTCTAGTAAAAATGAGGATAAGGAAGAAAAAGAGAATAGTCTTGAATCCTTAAATGAGATGGCTCTTACACAAACAAAAGAGAGAGCTGAACTCTTTGTGGGAAATACAAGTGATGAGAGAAAAAAGCTACAAAATGAGCTGTTACTAAAAAAGAGAAACAAAGAGATTTCTCAAAAAGAGTATGATGAAATATCTCGCGAAATAAATAATCTTTCTGGGCAGATTAAGGCCATTAAGGATGAGATCATAATCTTTGAAGCTAAAGATAATCCTTACAAAAATGAAGAGGAGTTAGAACGTAAAAAGAGTGAAAAAGAGTATGAAAGGAGTATGCTTGACCAAGAAAAGGGAGCTCTCTCCCAGTCTCTTTTAACCAATAGTGAGAATGAGAAAGCTTATAAAAAGCTGGAGAAAGATATTGATACACAAGGAGCAATTTGCTCCAGGTGGAACGACCTTAATTCCCTCATAGGCTCTGCCAGTGGCAATAAGTTTATGGAGATAGCTCAGGCTTATACTTTCAAAGAACTTATAAAGGCTGCCAACAAGAGACTAAGAAAGCTTTCTGACAGGTATGTTTTGACATATGACTATGAGAATAAGCTGGATTTTTCTGTCATCGACACTGAGAATGACAACAATATAAGGACAGCCAAGGGACTTAGCGGAGGAGAAAGTTTTATAGTAAGCCTTTCACTTGCTTTAGGCTTAAGCACATTTATGGCGAAAGACACAAAGATTGAGTCCTTTTTCCTTGATGAAGGCTTCGGCACCTTGGATGAAAAGAACCTAAATAAGGCAATCGATGCTCTTCTCTCATTGAAGGAAGAAGGAAGAACAATTGGAATAATCTCACATGTCTCTGCTTTAAAAGATGCAATACCGGTGCAGATCAGAGTGGAGAAGGGGGGTGTGGTAAATGGACCGGGGGTAAAATAATTATTCTACAAGTCCAATGATAGACGCAGTGTGGATTTGAATATTTATAAAGATATAAGTTGAGATAAAACTCTGTTACTTTGATACATAGTTATATCAGTAACAGAGTTTTCCATATATTAAAGGAAGTAAGGTCATTTAAATTGTTTTTGCTTGCATAAAAATGTAAGATTATGCAAATAATAGAGGAAATTGCAAAACTCTAATTGCATGAAATTTTATGCATGGATTATAGCATGAACATACAAGAAATCACCTTCCTTATTGTTTTTCTTCTTTTCTTCATGAGGCTGAAACGCTCAAGAAGTCAACAAACAAACAAA
>JALFCJ010000198.1 GCA_022771185.1 Spirochaetales bacterium
GTATAGAGTGCGGCAAAAACAAGAGTACCTGCCAGTCCATATGTACGTCTATTTGTAATAGTCGTACCCACCATTCCTATAATAAAGAAAGGCATAAAAGAAGCGATTTCAGTCCGTCCCTGATTAACCATAGCCCAAGAAATGAAGAATGCAAATAGTAAACAGACATCGATTACAGAAAGCATTATCAATGTATACTGGGCCTTTCTATATGAGTATGGAACCAAAGAAAATTCATATACAAACCAGAAGATCAAGACAAAGGCCACAAGGATGACTCTAGGCAATACGGAGAGTGGGGAAATATTAAACACTTTCTTTGTATTAAGTATTTCTAGAATATTGAGTTGCTCTTCAGTGACCAAGGTATCAGTCTTAAGAATATAATCCCCCTTCTCTATCTTCACAACCACAGGTTCCACTCTATTTCTGGCACTATCTACCTGACTTTTTGTATATATTTCATCGTATATGACATTTGGCTTTATGATCATTTGCGATAGATCTGCAATCAGCTGCATCTCATCAAAGGCCAAATTAGAGTAATTCTGTACCAAATACTGATAAATAGAAGACCTAAGAGAAGTAGGTGTAGTACATTCACCTATTCCTATTTCTTTTTTATTTAAAGAATAAGGAAGATCTGAAGAACTCTCAGCTACAATCGTCTTCTTTCCTTCCTGCAGCACATGGGCTATATCAGATTCCTGAAATACACCGTTTCTAATAAAGTAATCGACAGTCTCCCTGGTAAGTGCTGCGACTTTCTCGCCCCCATCACCGATTTTAGTGGCAAGGATGATATACCCTTTCATCGCTTCACTTATATCTTCTTTTATCTCACCAGTCTTTGCATATTCCTCAATTAAAGAATATAGGTTTTCGCACGTGTTCTTCATCTCCATAGTTGCACTATAAGAGTAAGTGAAATATGGAATGACTTTTGCTTCTGCTTCATCTTTTAGTTTCTTTGTAGATTCTTCATCAATAAAGGTAAAAGCAATAGGAGAAATCAAGTCTTCGTCACTAAGCTCATTGGCTTTATATTCCCTAGTGGTCTTTACAGAGAGAAGCATATTGGAAGAGAGAAAAATAGGTATTCCAACACCGAGAATCAAAGAAATGACCATCAATGATATAAATGCAGAAAGCTGCACTTTTGAAAAGAGAGTAAAATCAATGGGTAATTTCTTTTTATTTGCCATCATTCTCCTCCAGGGAATAAGCCTTGACTATTTCCCTAACAATGCGGGACCTGACAGTGTCCCTATGGGAAAATCTTACCACAGAGAGAGACTCTATTCCACAAAGTATATTCATTGCTTCCGTAAATCCACTGTCACTCTTTTTGGGAAGATCGATTTGAGTAGGGTCCCCGGTAATGACAGCTGTACTTGATTCTCCGATACGAGTAAGGAACATTCTCATCTGTCCACTTGTTGTGTTCTGAGCCTCGTCCAGTATTACCACACTGTTATTCAGACTTCGCCCCCTCATATATGCAAGTGGTGCTATTTCTATAGTACCGTTCTCTTCTAGTCTTTTTATCTGCTGTGGATTAAGTAATAGGTCCATAGCATCATATAAAGGTCTCAGATATGGATTTAGTTTCTGTGACAGGTCTCCCGGCAAGAAACCAAGAGACTCTCCTGCCTCTACTACAGGGCGAGTCATGACAATCTTATTTTTTCTACCACTAAATACTTCTTCGAGAGCATATGCAACAGCAAGAAATGTCTTGCCGGTTCCAGCAGGGCCTGAAGCAAATATTATCTGGTTGGAAGCAAGGGCATTAATAAATTCTTTTTGATTCTTTGTCTTAGGCCAAACAGTCTTACCCAAAACAGAAATAGTCTCTTTCGTGACTCTATCCTTGGTTATTACCTCTTCCTTTTCTTCCTCTTCCAATTCTTGACTGACGGCCTGAAACTCCATATATATCTCGCCTTCATCAAGGACACCTCTTTCCCTACCTTTCTCCTCTAGTCTCTTCATCAATGGCAAGAATTTATTATTGTTACGGAATATTGTTAGACTATCTCCCCTAACAGCCAAATCAGAGCCTAAAATCAATTCAAGATAAGAGAGATTTCTATCATTAGGACCAAGAACGCTTTCAGCGCTATCGTCTCCAAATACATATGTTTCAGCCATTACTATATTCTCTCCCATACCAAAGAGCCGTCATCACCCTTGACTTGTCTCCAGTTTTCTTCGACCTTCAAATCAGGCATTGTCTTCCAGGACAAGAATATGGAAAGTGACGGCTGGAGTGTATATACACTACCACCTGTAACATTGGATTTTACAATCTCAGTGGAGTATTTGCAATTAAGGTTCCAGTCATCCATTACATGTATAGCCTCCATAGATATGGAACGAAGTATAAATGACGTATTATTTCTTCCATCTCCGAAGAAATCCATGCTTCTAGCCAAATCTTCGAACAGGGATGATAAAGAGAACTTGTCTCCGACAAAATATGAACCTATGTTTCTATTCTCTGTTATTAAGGAAAGCTTGAAATCCAAGAACTCTGCAATTGAGAACTTGATCTGTGGTTCAAGGGTAAATGACGACCTGTTTTTCTCTCTATTAAGATAATTTAGAGATGACTTGAGAGTAAATGACAAGAATACTCTTCCTTTCCAGAACTGGACGCTCTTGGAATTGATGTCTGTCTTTATAGTTACTCTCTCTAGTTCAATCTTATTTGTTTCAATAGAAGAAAATACAATGGAGGAAGAAATAGCATCCATTTTTATATTTGTAGAGAGATAATTGAACCAATTCTTTTCACCGACAGAATTCTCTGGGACATAATCGATCTTTTCTTCTATGCTCCACTTTTTGTTATCAGTAAACAAAGACAAGGAGCCATATAATCTCAATTTATTGCTTTCAAAGTGTCCAGTAAAACTCTCAAAATTATAGATAGATTCCACCGATGCGCTGATATTCGATGCATTGATGGCAAATTTAAGGTTACTTTTCTGTGGCTGTATGTTGTCATCCACCTCTTTAAAACTCCAAGAGAAAGATGAAGAGAATATGTTATATGCATAAGATATTGAGGGATTGATGGCAAAAGAAAGCGGAGGCAAGACAAAGGACACTTTGCCACTAAATTTACCAAGAGTAGTATCGAAGGATTTCGAGAACTGTAGTTCATGTGTCTTGACAGACGATTTATCCCAAGAAAATGGCGTCTCTTCTCTTTTATTGTTCTCATTTACATTTCCACTATTATAAACCTTTTCCTCGGACACATCGTCCAATGTATATAGTTTTAGAGACAAGTTATATGTCAAATAAATATATGGGATGGAAAGAGAAAGATTATTTGTTACAGAGATATTCTCTTTTCTTGTATTGGTTTCATAAGAACTATAGATACTTTTCGTGTTCTTCAAGGAATAAGACGGAGTCAAAGTGTCTTTGACTGTGAGATAATCTCCGACACCTGTGTTAAGCGTTGCTTTACCAGAGAATACATAAGATGAACCAGAGCCTTTTTCTTCCCCTGCAGAGTATGATTTGTTATCAAGAATGTCACCAGAAAAAGACCAGCCCAGGTTAATATAAGTCTTACTGTTCTTCGTCTCTTTTTTTGTTTCTGCTCCTGTAAATGAATACTTATTTCCCAAAAGAGGATCCACCGTCTCATTATTATCTCCTTTTTTGTCCTCTGTCTTCTCTGCATTTGTATCTTTTTGGGTATTTGCCTTCAAATCCAAAAGAGAACCTGAGAGATAAAAAGAGAGAGACGGCGACACTATCTCAGAAACAAGGAACTCATCCTTAGAAGAGTTGTAATTATAAGTCTCTTTAAAAGATATATTCTTCAAATTCAATGAAGAGAGAAAGAAACCCGTATACTTTCCTGGTAGACTCCATGAGCCCGAAAGAGTCCTGGAGAAAGATGAGATAGAGCTCTTATCCTTGGGCAATGTGGTCTCCTCTCCCAATAGTGGACTTATTGAGAAACCTGTAAGACGGGAAGAGAAATCTCTTAATACATATTGGTCTGAGTAAAATGGGAAACTTGCCTTGATATTGAAGCCCCATGTAGACAACTCAAGAGAGTTATCTCCATAGAATCTGAACTTATCATTAGTTTTCTTTACAGGAGAAGTATATCCGATACCATCCAGGAACTTTATCTTCAATTTTCCGTCAAACAGGTTAATGGCACCATCAAGTGCGACATGAAGCCCTCCTTTAGGAAGAGAAGTTCCGTTGGATCCCGAGTAAGAGTCCACTAAGAGAGCGAGATGACTCTTGGTTTTACTTACCCAAGAAGAGAAACTGTCCTCATCTTCTTTTGCACCATAATAAAAACCTTTGGGCACAAAGGAGCTTTGGTCATCTGTAGACTTGAGGATTGCTGAGAATGAGCTTGATTCATCCACTTCTTCAAGCTCTGGATAATTTCCAAAGAGCTCAAAAGTAGTGTTAACAAAGGCACCTTTGTTAGAACTAAAGCCAAAGACAGGATTACCAAGAATTCTTGATCCCGGATAAAAGAAGAATGGCAAATAAAATATAGGCACTCTTCCTATGTTGAAAAATACGGAAGAAAGGAACATGTCTTCCCCAGGAAGAATGGCGATGCGAGAGGCAGAGATAGAAGAGTATGCATGCTTAGGGTTAGAAGTAATATAACCTTCATCATAAAGCATATAACCAGAGGAAGAATAAGAAAGAGTTTCACCTGTAGTATAGAATGAAACACTTTCGCCTTCACTGTTTTTTCTCTCAGTCTCTGTAGTTCCTCCGCTTATGACAAAATCACCCTTCTCCCATAGAAGAGAAAAAACATCTGCGTTAATCTCCTGAATTGCTGCGTCTTTGCTGTTGTCTTTAAACACCACAGTACCAAGTGCAGTTATCTTTTTATTCTCAGTGTCGAGTATCAAAGAAGATGAAGAGAGGGTCTTGGGCTTTTCTTCTCCATACTGGAATGATATGGAGACATTTCCTTCCAGTATCATAGTGCCGTCCACTTCTCTAAGGTTATCGGCATTATTGATCTGAAGAGTATATCGGGATTCTTCTTTTTCCTCCTCTTCAACTTTTAATGTGACTTCCTCCAATCCCAAAGCTTCAAAAATTCTACTTCTAATTTCATCATCACTTCCACTTGTATCCACTCCCCTCTCCCGTGCAATAGACTTCAAAACCTCTCCTTCGGCAAACATAATGGTCTCTCCGCTAAGGGAGAAAGCCCAAGAGAGGGAGAAGAGAAAACATAACAATAGAAGCAATAATCTTTTCTTCAACGTAGGAATTTCCTTAAAAAGTATCCAGTGTAACTTGCCTTGGAGTCAACAATTCTTTCAGGTTCGCCTTCAGCAACTATAGTTCCTCCACCGTCCCCGCCTTCAGGGCCAAGATCCACTATCCAGTCTGCACACTTGATCACATCCAAATTATGCTCGATGACAACTACAGTATTTCCTTGGTCTACTAAGGTCTGCAATACCTCCAAAAGCTTTTTTACATCTGCAAAATGAAGGCCTGTAGTAGGTTCATCCAGGATATACAGAGTCTTACCTGTCTGGATTTTTGAGAGTTCCAATGCAAGCTTGACTCTTTGGGCCTCACCACCGCTGAGAGTAAGAGCACTTTGTCCCAGTTTGACATAATCCAACCCTACATCCATCAGTGTCTTAAGTTTCCTTCTGATCTTTGTATGAGCAGAGAAGAACTCATAGGCTTCAGCAACTGTCATATCCAAGACTTCACTTATATTCTTACCTTTATATGTAACAGCCAAGGTCTCTTTGTTATATCTCTTTCCACCACAGACATCACACTTTACATATACATCAGACAAGAAATGCATCTCTATTTTTATTGTACCGTCACCTGAGCAGTTCTCACATCTTCCGCCAGGAATATTGAAAGAGAAGCGACCAGCATTATAACCTCTTGCCTTTGCTTCAGGTAGAGATGCATATAACTCTCTTATAGGACCGAAGAGATCGATATATGTAGCCGGGTTGGATCTTGGGGTTCTGCCGATAGGGCTCTGGTCAATGGCAACAAGTTTATCGATGAACTCCAATCCTTCTATAGATTCGTAACCATCTTTCTTTTCTTTCTTTTTAAAGAGCTTACGCTTTACAGCAGGCTGTAATATTTCATTTAAGAATGTAGACTTACCTGAGCCTGAGACCCCTGTTATACAGACAAACTTTCCTAGAGGAATCTCTACGTCGATGTTCTTCAGGTTATTTTTAGAGCAGCCTTTTACTTTGATGCTCTTTCCATTTCCTTCTCTTCTTGTTTCAGGAACATCGATAGTCAGGGCATGAGATAAATAACGGCCAGTGATGGAATCAGGGTTTTTCTCTATTTCTTCGGGTGTCCCCTTTGCTATTATTTCTCCTCCCCTGTCTCCGGCTCCAGGACCTAGGTCAACTACATAGTCCGCTTCCCTGATTGTATCTTCATCGTGCTCCACAACAAGGACAGTGTTGCCAAGATTCTTCAGTCTTTTTAGTGTATCTATCAGTTTTTGGTTGTCTCTCTGATGTAGTCCTATGCTTGGTTCATCCAAAACATACAAAACTCCAGTAAGAGCGGAACCGATTTGGGTGGCAAGTCTTATTCTTTGGCTCTCACCGCCGCTGAGAGTCGCAGCATATCTATAAAGGGTAAGATAACCTAGACCTACGTCATTAAGGAATGTCAAACGCGACATGATTTCTTTAAGTATCTGACCGGATATCTCTTTTTCTGTAGGAGACAACTCTAATTTAGAGAAGAAATTAAGAGATTCTTTTACACTCATTCTTGTTGCATCTATGATAGATAACCCGTTTACTTTAACTGAAAGAGCTTCTTTTCTTAGTCTCTCACCGTGACAGGCTGAGCACTCCACTTCAGACATAAAGTCTTGGTAGAAAGTCACCATATTCATAGACTCGGTCATCTTCTTTCGTCTAGTAAGTTCAGGTATTATACCTTCGTAGCTTTTATGCTGGGTATATGTAGTGCCATTGGAGGAAGTATAACTATAATCCAGTTCGTCTCCACCGCCATACATCATAATATCCAAGAACCAATCGGGAAGATCGGCTATAGGAGTAGATAGTTTGTAGCCGTAGTGGGAATAGAGCGTCTCCAATCCAGCCCTGTAAGTCTTTGCCTTTGGACTATGTGTCGCTATACCGCCATCATTGTAACTGAGACTTCTATCGGGAATGATCTTGTCAACATCAAACTCTTCCGAGTATCCAAGGCCGTTACACTTAGGACAAGCACCAATGGGAGAGTTGAAAGAGAAGAATCTAGGTTCTATTTCAGGTATTGTTATTCCGCAGTCAGGGCAAGAGTTCTTCTGGTTATAGAGCTCCCTCACTCCTTCGTCCACATAAAAGACTTCAACTAAGCCTCCGCTCATATCGCAGGCTTTCTCAACAGCTTCGCTGATACGTGTCCTAGCCTTTTTGTTATTCTTTACTCTATCTACAACAATTGATACGTTGTGTTTTAGCTTTTTCTCTATCTGAGGTATGCCTTCATCCAGGTTATATATCTTTCCATCGATTTCAGCCTTCATATAACCTATCTTTAATGCATCTTCCAATACCTGTCGATACTCACCTTTTTTGCCTCGTGCAAGAGGAGAAAGGATCATAAGTTTTCCATCTTCAGGGTGTGAGAAGATAAAGTCCATAATCTGGTCTATGGATACTTCAGTTATTTCTCTTCCACACTTCGGGCAGTATAAATGGCCTATTCTAGCCCAAAGAAGTCTATAGTAGTCATAGATTTCGGTAACTGTCCCAACTGTTGAACGAGGGTTTCTGTTTGTAGATTTCTGTTCAATGGCAATGGCAGGGCTCAGGCCTTCGATACTGTCCACATCAGGCTTTTCAAGTCGGCCTAAGAACATTCTTGCATAGGAGGACAAAGATTCCATATATCTTCTTTGACCTTCTGCAAATATAGTATCAAAAGCAAGGCTGCTCTTTCCTGACCCGCTTAAGCCTGATATGACTACAAGAGAGTTTTTAGGGAGAGTTATATCTACATTCTTTAGATTATGTTCCCTGGCACCCTTGACTACTATTTTATCATTCATTGTTTTTCTCCAAGAAATATGTGTCTGACACTTCTTCCTATTAGAATAGGACAATCCAAGAAATGATATAATAGAGAAAAAAGAAAGTGAACCACCTCCCTCTTTATCTTCTGAATGACTTGATGATAGATTTCAATCTATCGAAGTCAATAGGCTTTGAAATATGAGCGTTCATTCCAGAAGCCATGCTGGCCTTTACATCATCTTCAAATGCATTTGCAGTCATTGCGATGATAGGAATGGATTTGGCTCTGGTATTATTGGAAGATCTTATTCTTCTGGCGCTTTCATATCCATCCATTCTCGGCATCTGGATATCCATGAATATCATGTCATATTCATCAGGGCTGGATTCAGTAAATACTCTTAATGCCTCTTCTCCGTCTTCAGCTATGACGCACTTTATGCCTATGCTGTCCAAAAGCTCGGTGATGATTTCAGCGTTGATCTCATTGTCTTCTGCAACAAGTATCTTGACAGAAGAGAAATCATCACTTTCGTTTTTGTTTACTCCTACGTTTGCCTTATTCTGATAATAAGTATCCAATACACGCTGGAAGTTAGATAAGAAGAATGGCTTAGGCAGGAATAAATCTACACCCGCCTCCTCCGCTTCTTCTTCAATCTCAGATACATCGTAAGAAGAAAGCACGAAGATAGGAACATCGTTTCCTACTTCTTTTCTTATTCTTCTGACGCACTCCACTCCGTCCAGGTCCGGCATCTTCCAATCAAGAATAATGACATCATAGGAGTTGTCGTTTTCATATGCACTCTTGGCTTTTTCAACTGCCTCAAGACCTCCAATAGCTGCATCGCACTCCAGGCCCACATCCATAAGTATAGTCTGGATGTTGTCTGTTATATCTTTCTCATCGTCGCCTACAAGAACTCTTGTTATTCCGTGATCTACAAAGAAATCATCATTATTATTTTCTTGAGGCAGAGAGAAGATCAAGTCAACAGTGAAGACGCTTCCCTTGCCCAGTTCGCTCTGGATATCGATGGTTCCACCCATTAAGTCGATGATGCTTTTTGTAATGGACATACCAAGTCCAGTCCCCTGGATCTTATTGGTCATAGAGTTGGTTTCTCTACTGAAAGGTTCGAATATTTTCTCAACGAACTCTTTGCTCATACCCTGTCCGTTATCAGAGACGATGAATCTTAAGTGGCATGTTTGGCCCTTGGTTCCATAACCCTCCACCACAAGAGAGATTGTTCCATTCTTTCCTGTATATTTAACGGCATTTGAAAGTAGGTTCAATAGTATCTGTGTAAGCCTAAGTTTATCGGCAAAGATATATGGAGGAATATTACCCTTTGTCTTTATTTCAAAAGACTGTTTTTTTGACTTTGTCTGGACAAGGACTATCTCGCTGATATTGTTTATCACTTCAGAGACATCCACTTTATCTGTATTGAGACTTGTCTTTCCGCTCTCAATCTTACTCATATCCAAGACATCATTGATCAATGACAAAAGGTGCTGGGATGAGTATGTTATCTTCTTTCCGATTTCTATGACTTTATTCTTATCATCTGCATCCTTCAAAAGCAGTGTGGAGTAACCCACAATAGCATTCATAGGAGTACGGATGTCATGAGACATATTTGCCAGGAAGTTACTCTTTGCAGCATTTGCGTTCTTTGCTATCTCTAAGGAAGAAGAAAGAGCATTCTGTAGTTTTCTTTCTTCACTTCTATCAGAAATAACTACGACTATTCTCTTTAAAGAGCCGAACTCTGTATGGTATGCGGTAATCTCAAGATACCTTGTTTCGCCACTGTCTTTATTTAAATATTCTTGAGTCCAAGATATCTTATCTTTTGTCTCAAGCTCTTTAAGGTTAGAAGTAATGAGATAATCTCCGTTTATTCCTTCAATAGTAGAGATATCCCTCTTCGCATCCTCTTCTTTTACACCCAAAACGCTATCGATATTGGGTGTAACGTAAACAACTTCGTCTGTCTTCTCTTCCAATATTACAAAGACGTCGTTGACGTTATGGCTTAAATCGGAAAAGAGGGAGTCACGGAACATAATTTCATCCTGCTGTCTTTTTTTGGCCTTGACATAGGAGATTACAACTATGGAGAAGACAACTAACAAAAGAAGCGCAGAGACAGAGAATCCCAAGCCCATTGTAAGATTTTGAAGCTGGCTGATGTTTTTGTTGACGACACCTGCATCAACCATTCCCACCAATACCCATTCTGATAAATCGAGGGGGACTGAGACAATATAGTACGGAACATTGTCAATCTTTGTTGAAAGAGTAAGCATGTCGCCTTTAAGCCAAGACTCTTCCAGTGCAACTATTTTTGAAGAAGAGAGATTTGAACACTCTTTCAAGTAGTTTACTACATTATAAAATCTATCTTCAGTGTTTCTAAAACTTGAACCATTGAATATTATTCTGCCTTCACTATTTATTACATAGTTCTCACTCTTGGATTCAAAGGCGCTTATAGACAACAAATCCAGGATATTGTCATTACTGAATGTTATGGCTATAGCTTCGTAACTAAAGCTTCTATATTTATGCTTGTCACACTTTATTGCATATAGTGTCAAACCATCGGAGCCTGGCATAGAGACATCAGTCATAATGTCATTGCCATTGATCATTAGATCAACAAGTGAAGAGGCAAGATCAAAACGCTTATACTTGCCGTCTATGCTCATCATCTCGCCGTTACGGGATACAAAGTAGAATTCTTTGAAGCCAAGGTTCTCTTTCCATTCAGAAACCATATCAGAGACAAACTGATCGTCTCCATCGGAAGCGAGAGAATATTCCAGCTGAGTCATAAACAGGTGCATGGAATCGAAGTTGTTATTGTTGATAGAGCTTATGTACTTCCCGAGGTATGAATAGATTTCTTCCAAATGGGAAGCGCTTTCCATAAATATCAGAGTGTCTGCGTTATTCAAGTATGCATAGCCGAAATAGCATGCAACGAAGACAACTATAGCAATAAGAAGTACATAAAGAACTCTTTTCAACATATATCACCTATAGAAATGTCAAATATGGTGTAGCTGGTTTAAAGCTATATCCCTGTTTGACAAGATTGTTAATTGCCGTATTTGCGAGAAGATTTACTGAAATAAGCTTATC